>JAPOZE010000352.1 GCA_026706225.1 Acidobacteriota bacterium | reverse complement strand
GGGTTACTCCCCGGTTTCAGAGTCTGCGAGAGGGTGAAGATCGATCGGCGTGAGGACCCCATGGAAACCGTACTTGATGCCCGACCGATCCCCTTTTCCGGGGGGAAAGTATTCTTCTATGAGGGCAAGCAATCGCCGGCCGAATTCGGCTGCCTGTTCTTCGGATAGTCGCGCGCGGTTGTGGTTGACTGACAACTGAAATGTCGGACCGTACAAGCCCTCGGCAGCTTCGCGAAATGCCTGATTGAACTGGGCGGCAACCTCGGCTGGAATGGCCTCGGCAGGTTGGTCGCTTCCGGGAAGGGGCTCCCGAACCCGCAGTCTTCCCGCCGCCGGCAAACACCGCCATCCCCGGGGGTCTCCTGCATCTTCCTCCAATCGTACGACACCCGTTCCGGCGAGGCGCCGGAGGTGGTAGAGCACCCGGGCATCGGTTACATCAAGGGCGTGGGAAACTTCCGTAACCGACTTCCCCTCTCCAAGGATTTCGAGGATTGCCCACCGAAGCGGATCGGTGAGTACGTCGGCTCGCTCGTCCTGAATGACCAGCGCGGAGTCCTTCAGGGAGTCGGACGGGAAAACCAATTCCCGCCAGGCATCCACCTTCTGAGCAGAGGTATGTGAGGCCATTGCTAAAGCCGTCAGTAACGCGGACACCGAAACAAATCGCTGCATGTCTCTCTCCTGTAACATTGCATGTTTTTTACTCCTGTTGTTATGGAGGGATTCCCAAAAAGCAGATGAGGATCAAATGAAACCCGGGTGTTGAAAGAGCTTGTCCTCCTCTTGGTGGAGATGGACGGAAAGAAATAGAGCAATCAGGGCAATGCCAGTGTTTTTACGCATGGTGGCCATTCTCCATTTTACGATCCATGTGGCTTCTTCGAGAACCCCACCTGCAGGATCAGGACCCCGTTGTGGATGTCGTTGTCGACCGCATGTTCGACAAACGGCATTGACCGGAATCCGCGAGACCACAGCACCTCTGACGACAGCGTGAAGTCGTAGTAGGGAACCAGGTAGCGGATCCCGACCCCGAGGGTGATGCCGGGATCGAACAGCTTGAAGTTGCCGCAGTTGCCCGTGCTGCGGCCTCGATCTTTGGGGAAGTGGTCACAGGTCTGTTGAAACCCCGCCGTAGGGCCCGCCAGTCCGTAGGCTTCGCCTCGTCCTGGCAGGCTTTGGGCGAACTCGCCCAGGCTCATCAGCTCCCAGTACTCCATCCGGTATCCGTAGTCTTCTCCCATGTGGAAGTGACGGGGTCCTTGCTGTACGGGATTCCCCGGGCGTGACCGGAATCCCCGGACGATCCAACCGGTCTCAAGTCGTACTCGAATGCGGTCCGACAAGGAGATCGGCTGAGAGATCCGCACGTGGCGGCCCTCCAGGAAAAACACTTCGTCGTATCCGAGTTCCTTCACGTCGGACCCATACCACTTGGCCCGGGTGGGGCCGTAGTGGACGGAGACCGGTAGATCCCCCGCGACCGCCAGGATCGCCGCGGCCAGAAAGATATTCATGAATGCCTGGCTCCTTTGAGTTGTCCCCAGCCGGAAGGGACGATTCCGGTGGGAATCCTCCACCTGGTCAGCTCGGGTTGGATCCCGTCTTTCACCGCCGCCGCCGAGGCGGAAACATCGCTGTCCAGCGTAGTTATCGAGGCTTGGATTACAGCAGGTTACCAGTCCGGCCGGCGGTAGCCGGGGTCAGAAATACACCAGCGCCCTCATCTCCGTCTCGAAGGTCTCGAGGGACCACACCGACGTATTGTAACGGTCGTCGTTTTCCTTGCGATAGCTCAGGTCCAGTCCGGTCCGGCCGTTCAGGCTGATGCGCTGGAACGGGAACCATTCGGTACCCAGGCCCGCTGCCAACCCCAGATCGAGATCCCGATCGTTTCTTGTGCTCCGCCGGACGGAATCCCTGTCGAATCGACTGTCCCGAAGAGCGAACTCCGCCCGAGCTTTCCAGAAGACGAAAGGGGCGACCCCGTCGTGCAGGGGGCGGTAAAGCTTGATGGCAGGACGGAGATGCAGCCTCAGGCTGCGGTACCTGGAACGGGTGTCGCTCCGGTCGAGATCTTCGAGGTCGTCGGAATCGCGCTCGCCACTGTACGACGACAAACGTGTTTCCAGACCGAGAGCGGTTCCGGGAGAGCGTACGTTCCACAGGCTCAGGCTGCGCCCGCTGGCGGAAGGGAGGGCCACGCCCAGGGCCCAGCTGCCCCGGCCGGCCAGTGGACCCTCGGCAGAGCCGGCAGTACCTGTCACCAGGATCACAGCAAGCAGCGAACCAGCAAGCCTTCTCCCCCAGGTCCGAGTCCCATGTATGGAGTGGAGAGTCCTCACCTGGCCACCGCTCGATCTTGTAGTCAAGGGTACTGGCCTCGTCAGAAATACATCAATGCCTTCACTTCAGACTGGAAGGTCCGCAGGTACAGGTTCCAACTGGTGGAGGAGCTCCGATGGGAACTTCCCCTGGAATCGGACTCCCTGTAGTAGTAGTCCATGCCTATGCCGGTCTGCCCGCCAAGGCTGACCCGTTGGAACGGGAACCATTCCACCCCCAGACCAAGTGCTGCTCCCATGTTTCCTCCGCTGCTGCCGTTCTGGAAATCCAGACCGTCGTCCCGTAAAAAGCCCGAAAAACCGGCTGTGAACCGGCAGTACGTGAAGGGGGCGATCTGTTCGTTAAGTGGCCGGTACTGCTTGAATGTGGGACTCAGCTGCAGCCGCAGGGAATGCCGTGTGATTGGCTCTGAGGCGAGGTCGTCGGCGTCGGCGGTCGAGTCGGCGTAGCTCCAGGAAACACCCACCTCGAGACCCAGGGCCGGTCGGAGAGCGGATCTTCCACACGCTGCAGCTGCTCCCGCTGCCGGAGGGCAGGGCCACCCCCAGCCCCCAGTTTCCGCGGCCGGCCAGGGGGCCTTCCTGGTGTGCGGAGGCGACCCCGCCTGTCAACAGGACGATCCAGATCAGACGGGAGACGGACATGGGGAGCTTCTCCTGAAGAGGCCGTGGGGCGACCGAGCGTG
>JAPOZE010000223.1 GCA_026706225.1 Acidobacteriota bacterium | reverse complement strand
AAATGATCCGCTTGAGGGATGCGGGGTCCCGCTAAGCTCCTTTCTCTGACCACTGACCACTGACCACTGACCACTGACCACTGACCACTAACCACTAACCACTGACCACCGACCACTGCCTTACCGAAACACGTCGCTCATCGACTGGCCGGCGTAACCGGTCATTTCCAGGTATCCCCGGCCTGTAACCGGATCGGCCCCCCGTGTGCCGGTCACCACCACCGCGCCCTCCCAGTAGGTAACCTGGGTGGAGTTTGGAGTACGCAGCTCCTGGTCCGGTTGGGCGGCGGTCACCGTCAGGCTGAGTCCCTGGCCGGGAAGCCTGATGCGCCATTGGATCGGGTAACGGGCTCTGCTGTGGGGAGACCGCCAGGTACGCACCGGTTCCAGGCTGAAGTCGGATCTCCCCAGGGCGCGGGCCTTACCGGAGACGTCCAGCAGCGTACCGCTGGAATGGGGGTCGAGCCGTCCGTCGGACCGGCGCAGTTGGAACACCATCAGGTCCTGGCCGCTGTCCAACTGGAGAGCGAACCAGTCCCAACCGGTTTGCTCCGGTTCCAGAAAGCTGGTGCCGAACTCATGGTCCATCCAGCTCAGCCCGTCGACTTCGAATTCCCGGCCGTCAATCCAGATTCGGCCGCGCGTGGGCATGCGCGTCAGAGAATAGTAGTGAGAGGCGTTCCCTTCCTGTGCTCCTTTCCGGCTGAGTCCGGCTTGGCCGTGCAGGAGAGGTTCCCGGCCGGGATTCAGCTCGAGGTCGATCCCGAAGTCCTCGTCCCGGGCCCGGAGCCGGTGCCTGCCGTGGCTGCCGAGGCCGGCTTCCCAGTTTTCGTTCCAGACGCGATAGGTTTCGGTAGAGGCTCCGGCCCATCCCGGCCCGGCCCGGTTCAGCCGTTCGGCAAAGCGGAAGCGGCCGGTCTCGAGGTCGCTCAGCGCCAGGTGGGCCATGAAAAGATCGCGGACAGCCCAGCGGGAGGGGTTTTCCGGCCGGGCCCGGACCCCTACCCGAAAGAAGGTGAGCTGGAAGCCGAACCGCCGCGAGCTGCTGTCCGCCAGATTTCCGGTGTAGTACCACCACTCGATCCGGTACTCCGGGTGGCTGGCGTGGTCACGGGGAAACTGCAGGCGGTAGTCGGGCCGGGCCTGCCGCCAGGTCTGGGCCCAGCCCGCGCCCGCCAGCAGGCAGGGAACCAAGGCCGCGATCAGCAGGAGCCGGAGCCGGTGCCGTGGCGGGATCGAATATTTCACGGAGAGACAGGGCCTCTTGTCGGGAGAGCGACCCGACCAGATCCGTCCACCAGCCCGGCGGCATACCATGAACACTTTTCTCTTTCTTTGACTCTCAGGCTTCCCGGGCGGTTGGCATCCGCCCGGCACGGTAAGCGGGATAAATGCCCGAGAGGGTCGTGGCCAGCAGGATCAGCAGCGACGACTGCAGCAGGAAGCCCGCGGGCAGGTGAAACTGGATGGTCCAGCCAAAGCTCTGGACGTTGATCACGAAGACCAGGATCAGAGAGAGCAGCACCCCGGCCACCACCCCCAGACCCTGGCTCACCGCACCCAACAACGCCGCCTCGATGATCACCATCTTCCGGATTTGCCGCTGCTCCGCTCCGGCCCAGCGCAGCAGGGCCAGCTCCGCTTTGCGGTCCAGTATCAGGGTGACCAGGGTGGTCGCCACCCCCAGAATGGCCACGGCCACGGCGATGATCTCCAGAGCATAGGTAATGGTAAAGGTGTTGTCGAAAATTCTCAGGACTTCCTTTCTTAGAGAGGCATTGGTATGCAGGAAAAGACGCGATTGGGGCGGGAGTCCCGCAAGGATTTCCGACCGGACCCGATCCGGGTCGAGTCCCTCCTTCAGATAGACCGCCAGGCTGCGGGGAGGCCGGTCTCCGTAATACTTGCGAAAGGTATCGCGGTCCAGCACTATAACTCCCTGATCGCTCGAGTAGTCGTAGTAGACGGCCGCGACTCGAAAGGCACGCTGCCCCTGGTCCGTGTTGAGCACGAGCCGGTCTCCCACCGCCTTCCGGTGCCTGAGGGCAAAACTTTCCGAAACCACGGCAGCGTCCTCGCCGATGGCCGCTCTCATGGCCGATCGCCCCTGGCGTGGAGCTTTGAAGAGCAGCCCTGAACGGCTCAAGTGCACCTCAAAGTCACCTGATCCCAGCAAGACCCTACGGCCCTGGTAGTCGATGTTGAAACTGGTGAAGGGATCGACGGCAGCCACCCGGGGGTGTGTGGATATCAGCCGCACCACCTCGGGAGAGAGGGTCGACTTCGAATAGACGTTGGAACGTGTGGCCGGAGCCACAAAGAGATCGGCTCTCAGCGTCTGCTCGACCCAGTACCGGACCGTCTCGCGGAAGCTGCCGATCATGATGGTGATGGCCGTGACCATGGAAAGACTCACGGCCAGGGCCGCCACCGAGATTGAAATGCGGGAAATGGATCCGCTGAGATTGGCGTTGGCCAACAGGGCCGCCACCCCCGTCCACCGCCTGGTGAGCCGGGAACCCACCCGCCCTGAGACCTGCAGCACCACCGGAACCAGGAAGGCCACCGCAAAAACGGTGGCCAGGCAGGCTGCGTAGCCGAAAAGGGGAAGGCCGTCGACCGAATCCAGACAGGCGAATCCGACGGCCAGGGCGAATAGGATCGGGGGAAGCCAGCGCTGCCTCCAGCTCAAGCGAAAACGGCTCTCCACCCGGTCGGCGTCGCGGGCCGCTTCGGTCGGGGCCACCCGTGAAGCTTCCAGGGCAGGGACCAGCGCCGCCAGCAGGGCCAGGGGCATGCCTACCGCGAATGCCAGAACCAGGGTTTCCGGACCGAGAGACACCGGTTCGGCGGCGGATCGGATGTAGAGCCGATCCAGTGTGGAACCGGTCAGTGTGAGGGCGCCGCGGGCCAGCCAGCCGCCCAGCAGGACGCCGAGTGCACACCCCAGAGCCGCCAGCAGGCCGGCTTCGGCCAGGAACAACCCCGCCACCTGGCGCCGGGAGCCGCCCACGGCCCGCAGGATCCCGACTTCC
>JAPOZE010000489.1 GCA_026706225.1 Acidobacteriota bacterium | reverse complement strand
TGTCAAGGACGGCACCGTGCGCGAGTTCTGCCTCTGGGATCCGGTCGATCTGGGATATCTGACCATTCGGGTGGCTCACCGGCTCAAGCAGGGACCGCTGCCTCCGGGACGCTACGACTTCGGCAGGCTCAAGGGGGTGGAGGTGCGGGACGGGGAAGTCCTGCTGGGCCCGCCGCTCATTTTCGACGCCGGCAATATCGACAACTACAATTTCTGAAGGCGGCCCAAGGATTTTGCCGGCAGGATGCCCTCCCGTTCCCCGTGGGTTCGGATTGGGCACCCCATTTCCCGTTTCACCGAGGATCGCATTCATGCATCACTCAAGGCTTCACTTCTGCCTGCTGGCGGCTCTACTGACATTGGCACTGGCGGGTTGCGGGTCCGAGGAACCGGCCGATTCCGCCAAGACGCGCCTGCTGCTGATCGGCCAGGGGCCTGACGGCCATCCCCCGGGAACCCACGAGTTTCTGCCCGGTGTGCGGATTCTGGATCACTGCCTCAAGCAGTTTCCGGACCTGGAGGCGGTGGTGGTCTCGGCCGACGAGCCCTGGAGCGAAGGCCCGGCCCTGCTGGATTCGGCCGACGGCCTGGTCCTCTTTGTTTCGCAGGGTGCCAAGTGGCTGAGCAACGACGCCGATCGATTGGCGGCCATGCAGCGATTCGCCCGAAAAGGAGGGGCCCTGGTGGTGCTTCATTGGGGAATGGGCACGGTCGAGGCCGGCAACATCGCCAATTTCGTCAAGCTGTTCGGCGGCTGCCACGGCGGACCGGACCGCAAGCACGACACCTTGGAGGTCACAGCCAGGATCCCGGCGCCCAACCACCCCGTCACCCGCGGCATGACCGATTTCACCGTCCACGACGAGTTCTACTACCGCCTCAAGTTCGTGCAGCCGATCTCGAGCATCTTCCCCCTGGTGCAGGCCGACATCGAGGAAGAGCGGGAGACCGTGTCCTGGGCCTGGGAACGGGGGGACGGCGGGCGCTCGTTCGGATTCAGCGGCTTGCACTTCCACCGGAACTGGCGACTGGAGCCCTACCGCAGGCTGGCGGTTCAGGCCGTGCTGTGGGCGCTGCGATTGCCGGCCCCGGAAAGCGGAATCGACCTGCATGTCCCCGAGGAGCTGCTGAACCTGCCGTCGAGTTGAACTGTCTCGCCGCCGATCCGCCCCGCGGGACAGGAAGTCACCAGGGAGTTGAAGGGGATGAAAATCTGGTTCTACCGCTTCACGGCGGTCCATTTCTGCCTGACCGCGCTCACTGGGGTGATTCTCTACTTCCGCCCCCATAGCGGAAGTGAGGGCTGGTACTCCGAGCAGACCAAGGAATGGCTGGTAGGCCTGCACAACGGAGAACTGTGGAGCGATCTCCTGCTCGGCAACGGCCTCCTTTCCGGGATAGCGATCGGCCTGGTGCTGTCAACCACCCTCACCCTCTTCTCGGTCAGGAGCCTCAGGGGCCGGCAGCGGAAAGGCCCGGAACAGGGAAACGGGTGACCCCGTGACGCCCAAGCAGCCGCGCATCCTCGGCACGGCCCTGCTCTTTCTGGCCGTCAGCCCCTTTCCAGCCTGTACCCCAGCGCCCGTCACCTCCCCCGACGACGCCCTGAACCTGGGCACCCGGCGGCAACTCTTCCTCGACGACACCCTCATCCGGTCCATGACCGGGCTTTCCCGCGTGCCGCACCAACCGGAAAAGGTCTCCGGCAACCCCCTGCTGGCCCGCGTTCCCAAGGAGAGCGCCGCCTGGGATGCCGGCATGTTCATCGGGTTTTCCAGCATCCTCTACGACCGGCGGGAAGACCTGTTCAAGATCTGGTACAGCCTGCACCCCGGAGAGGGAGGAGACGAGTTGGCCCGGCTCTGCTACGCCACCAGCCGGGACGGGATCCGTTGGCAGAAGCCCCGGCTGGGAAAGGTGGAATCGGGCGGCAGCAAGCGCAACAACATCGTGATGCCCCACAGCGGGGTGACCAGCGGGGTCTTCCTCGACGAAAGGGAACCCGATCCGGCCCGGCGGTACAAGATGCTGCACATGTGGCAGGGCTACAAGGTATACGCCTCTCACTCGGCCGACGGATTGAACTGGACCCCATACAACCAGGGACATCCGGTGCTGTTCGTTCCACCCGGCCACGACAGCCACATGGTGTCCTACTGGGACGGGCTGCTCGGCCAGTACGTGGCCATCGTGCGGGACCGCACCGGGCGCATCGCGGAGGTGCGGCCCCGCCTGACCACCGACCCGGAGGCGGTCGAAACCTGGCGGCGGCTCTGGGACCCGCGGCGCGAGCGCCATCCCCGCAATCACAGCCTGCGTCGAGTGGGCCAGGCGCTCAGCGCGGACTTCGTGCATTGGACCGACTACCGGCCCATCCTGGGAGCGGACGGCCAAGACCCCCTCAACCGGGACCAGTTCTACAACATGGAGGTCCTGGCCTACGACGGGCTGCGCCTGGGCCTGATGACGGTCTTCAGCTACGACCCCGAGTACTGCCGGGGAGCGGTGCAGCTCACCTACAGCCGGGACGGCAGAAACTGGCTGCGGGCCAGCGACCGCCGGGTGTTCCTGCCGCTTTCCCAAAAGCCGGGAGACTTCGACTGGGGCAGCATCTATCCGCTGCAGGCGCCGCTGCTGGTGGGGGATGAGATCTGGATCTACTACTCCGGCTTCGGGGTGGATCACAACCACACACTCCCCCCGGGGGTGTCACGCGTGACCAACGGCATAGGCCTGGCCAAGCTCAGGCTGGATGGATTCGTCTCGCTCCAGGCCGGAATGGCCGAAGGAAGCCTCACCACCAGGCTCTTCACTTTCGAAGGAAAACACCTGACCATCAACGCCGCCGCTCCGCGAGGACGGGTCCAGGTGGAGATCCTCGGCAGCGACGGCCTTCCCCTGAAGGGGTACGGCAAGGCCGAGTGCTTGATGGAGCGCTTTGACGAGACCCGGCAGGTGGTTCGCTGGAACGGAGAGGAAAACCTCGGGCACCTGCAGGGACAGGCCATTCAATTGAGGTTCACGCTGCAGCAGGCCCGGCTCTCTT
>JAPOZE010000120.1 GCA_026706225.1 Acidobacteriota bacterium | reverse complement strand
TTCGGTGAGTTCCATCCGTAAAGGATAGCATGATATTGCTGTTTAGTGTTAACAGACCCTAGTTCGTTACTGGAAGATGCGCCAGGAAATCAAGAGATTCAAGTCTTGCCGGAATGTTCACGAGCTGCCGGCCATCTTCCATTACTGGTCGAACAAGTACCTGGTCCCCAAGTTTCTCCCCTTTGGTTTTGGCAACCCCACGGAATGCTTTCATTTGTACATGATGCGGAGTTGTCGCCGTTTCAGGGGAGAAGACTGTCGATTCATCAGCATCGGCTCGGGAAATTGCGACCTTGAAACAGAGCTTGCCCAGATGCTGATCAAGTCCGGATTCCCGAATTTTGTCCTGGAATGCCTGGACGTCAACCAACACATGCTCAAGCGGGGACGAGCCCTGGCGGAGGAAAACGGCCTGCTCGATCAACTGCGCTTCGTTTGCTCCGACATCAGCGAATGGGAGCCCATTGAGCCGTATCACCTTGTGATGGTCAACCACTCTCTGCACCACTTTGTCGCCTTGGAACGGCTCTTCGACACCATCCATAGAGTCCTTCACCCCGAAGGATTCTTTGTTGCCGACGACATGATCGGACGAAACGGCCACATGAGATGGCCGGAAGCGTTGGCAATCCTTCAGGAGCTGTGGGCGGAGCTGCCCCATCGTTACAAGTACAACCACCAGCTCAGACGATTGGAAATTGAATATGAGAACTGGGACTGCTCAAGACAGGGAGGAAACGAGGGAGTCCGGTCTCAGGACATCTTGCCGCTGCTCTTGAAGAAATTCCACTTCGACCTCTTTGTCGTCTACGGGAACGTGATCGACATCTTCGTGGACCGAAACTTCGGACACAATTTCGACCCCGATAGCGAGTTCGACAAGGCATTTATCGACAGGGTGCACGCCATCGACGAGGAGAGCATCAAGAGTGGGACCATCAAGCCTACCCACATGACGGCAGCCATGACCCGAGACGCCGTGGCTCGGACGAAGATGAACAACCACCTCTCTCCCGAGTTCTGCGTGAGGTGGCCCGACCCCGGTTAGCCAACCGTAACGGTAATGGCCTGACAGTTTCCTGGGTGACTACCGCGCCAAGAGTTCTCGGCTCAACCATTGATAGGTCTATCGGCTACTCGAGCAGCGGCTTCACGCCGGTTTCGAATTGCCGGTAGTCGGTGAACCGGATGATGTTTCGAGTGTGGATCCGGACACTCTGCAGGACGCCGACCGACAGGTTGAACTGAGCCCTGACCGGAAGCCAGTGTTGGTCCCCATCGATCCGGATCCGGTCGTAGGCGATGCTCATCTCCGACGCCTTGATGGGGAAGTCCTCGGGAAGATCGACCAACTCCTTGGTGAGTCTGACAACCTGGTAAGAGTCGACGTCGATCCAACACAATCCGCGGTAGCCCACCCGCAGGGGATTGCCCTCGTAGTTCAATTGAAGCGAGGAAGCCTCCCGTGGAACCCGGTAGGCCACCCGCAGGGTCTGACGTCCCGAGATCTCCTCGGCTTCCTCCGGACGGAAGGAAGTCCTGCTCTCGGGAGCGAACACGTTGCGGAGAGCGGCGGCGAATTCCCCGATGGAATAAGTGCCGTCCCGGCTGCCCGATGCCTTTTGCCCCTCCACCAGCCTGTAGCTCTCTTCTCCGTTGGTGAACAGGAGCTCTTCCTGGAACCGGCCCTTCTCCCGCCAACCTCGGAACAGCCTCTCGAATCGCTCTGTCCGGCGGCGGCACACGAAGTTGGGCAGGTCTTGTGAGGTTGCGTCGATTCTGCGACGGACGGCTTGCAGAAAGTCCGGCCATTCGGCGCCGGCCGGCAGGCCGCCGGGCCGGCCCAAGGCAAGAGTGGGCGGTGCGAAGCCGCTGACCGCAAACTCCTCGGACCCGGGTTCCATCGTGAACTCGGGGCGATAGTAGGCAGAGGGGGTGTCGGCGGGCTGCATGTTCCGGGTCGCGGCCTGCTGGGAGTCGAACGGCAATTGGGTACTCTCGTCATAGCGGGCTCCGGCAAACCGCGTCCTGCCGATTCTGATGCTGCCGCCTGAGGAAACAACAATAGAGACGTCGGCCGCCTTTCCATCGACCAGGGCGGCTTGGGTCATCCTTGTCCCCCGAAGGTCGGTCCGTCTCAGATCGCTGCCGAACAGGACTGCTTCCGACAGGTCGGCCACCTGAAGATTGGCCTGGGTCAGGTAAGCATTTTTCAGGATGGCGCGCCGCAAATCGGCGCCCCGCAAGTCGGCGCCTTCCAGGCTGGCCTGGGTCAGGCTGGCATCGGTCAGATCAGCCCCTTGCAGTTGCGCGCCGTCCAGCCTGGCCCCGATCAGTTCGGCGCCCGAGAGTTTCGCGCCTCGAAGATCGGCGCCTCGCAAGTCGGCCTCCCAGAGCCTGGTTTGGGTCAGGTCGGCCCTTGGTAGAACCGCATCCCGAAGGTCGGCCTTGCGCAGATCCATGCCGCTCAGGTTGGCTCCAAAGAGATTCTTTCCCTTCAACGCCTGCGGCTGCAGTCGGTTCCCCCGCAGATCCCCGCATTCTCCCGGATGATCGAGGTTGTAGCCGAGCTCTCCCTGGTCGTCGGCACAGGCCAGGATATCTCCGCGGAACCGATAGGCTTGTGCAGGATTCGCGTGGACCGAGGACCGTGGGATCTCCAGGCTGTCCCGGATCTTCTTCAGGTCGAGGCGGAAGACCCTTTCCGGACCGGAGGCTTTTTCGGCACGGGTCTGACCGTCAATGTCCGGGGAGGACACGTCCCCGGAGGCGGCCGTTTCCGAGCCGTGCGTCACCACGAAATCGGTCTCCGAGATTGTGGCTTGGCCGCTGCCTGATTCTTCGGTCGTTATCTCGAATCGGTAGTTTCCCGGGCTCAAGGACTGGGTGGACAGCTTGAAGCCGACGGCGATTTGACCGGGCGCCCGCTCCTCCAGGTGGTTGCGGTCCAGCGTGATGGGTGGAAATTCGACGGCCTCGCCGTTGTCCTTGACGGCCTGGACGTGAGCCGTGAGGTTGCCGTCCTCCAGCTTGGAGGCGTTGTAGAGT
>JAPOZE010000654.1 GCA_026706225.1 Acidobacteriota bacterium | reverse complement strand
CGTCCTTCCGGCGAGAAGCAGGTGACGGCTGACGAAACCCGGCATGTCAAGGTCTACTTCGAAAAGGGCATGTTCGGCGGGTGGCCCGCCAATCACGGCATCTGGAGCTGGGGGAACGAGATCCTGGTCGGTTTCGGGATGGGCTATTACAAGGACCAGGGGGAGAATCACCACATCGATCGCGAGAGGCCGGAGATTCCGATGCTGGCCCGGAGTCTTGATGGGGGCGAGACCTGGTCGTTGGAAGACCCGGGCGCGAATGGATACCTGCTGACGGAGGGCGGATACCTGCACGGTGTCACGCGTCCGGGTGTCACGATTCCGCCGCTGAGAGATAGCGAGGGTGGCATCGACTTCACACACCCGGACTTCGCCCTGACCGTTCGCACCAACAGCATTCACGCCGGAATCGGCCGCATCTTCTATTCCTATGACAGAGGCCGCACCTGGGAGGGACCCTTCCGCCTGCCGAGCTTCGATTCTCCCGGCATTGCCCCCCGTACGGACTACATCATCGACGACAAGCAGACATGCACGCTTTTCATCACGGCCGCAAAGGCCAACGGAAGGGAGGGAAGGCCACTCTGCGTGCGGACCAGCGACGCCGGCAAGACCTGGAAATTGGTGTCCTGGATCGGTCCGGAGCCCGAAGGGTTCTCCATCATGCCGGCCTCGCTTCGGCTCTCCGAAACGGACATTCTCGTGACCGTTCGCGTGCGAGAGGCGACCCGGAGGTGGATCGGGACCTACCTGTCAACCGACAACGGCGCCGGTTGGCAGTATCTGAACGAGGCGGTGCCCGACGCGGGGGTAGGCAATCCGCCCGCAATGATCCGACTCCAGGACGGGCGGATCTGCCTGCTCTATGGCTACCGGGCCGAGCCCTACAGCATTCGCGCCGTGCTCAGCGGCGACGGGGGCAGGACCTGGAGCGACCCCGTCACGCTCCGCGACGGCGGGACGAGCTGGGATGTCGGCTACGTCAGGGCTGTCCAGAGGCCGGACGGCAAGGTGGTTGCGGTGTACTACTTCACTGACGCGGAGACCGGTCCGGAACGCTACATCGGAGCCACCATCTGGAGTCCCCCGCCGGCGTAGCCGGCACGCTTGCTGCCGTTGGACCGGCCACCGAGACGCGCGGCGGATCGACTCGGCACAAGGCTTGTCAGCCCGGAGATAAAGCGTGGATATCTATCGATACTTCACCTGCTCAGCGCCCTGAAGTTCAGCGTCAACAAGGTGTTGTCGTCCTTTTTGATTTCCAGCGAGGGCGTGGTCAGGGAGGATGGATCCAGCAGGACTGTCGAACCGAAGCAGGTGTCGTCGAAGCATGGATCGTCTTCCATCAGGACGACCTGGAGCTCGTCGTCGGGGTACACGCGCAATGAGCCCGGTTTGTCGGCGCTGGAGCGCATTTGAATCCGGCGAAGGAACCTGCGCCGCTGGCTTTCCAACTCCCGCATCCGAGCCAGCACCGACGCATCGGCTGTCGAGATGGGCTCTCTGGCCCGGAGCAAGCTGAACTCTCGATCCTGGTCGCGGGTGCGCTCGGTTGGCTTCATGCCGCGCAACCCTTCCAATGACTTCAGTTCGGCCTCTGAAAGAGGATCGCTCTTGCTGTCGAAGTCCTGCTTCCGCAGGGAATCCACGTGCCGCTCGGCATATCGCCAGGTATTTCTTCCCGTAATTTGCTGAGCTTCGCGCTCGATGTCGTCGATCCGGTCCTGCAGGTCCAGGTCCAGGCGCTTCACCACCACATACAATTCCTCCGACCCGAATTCATCGTTGTTGCAAAGACCGAAGGCGCCGTGAATGGTCACGGTCAATCGGTAGGCATCAGCCGGCGGCAGCTTTTCAGGCGGGGCTTTCGGTTGAGCCGCTGACCGCTCTTCCGACCGAGTGGGCGACGGCTCTCCCGACTGGTCCGGCGATCGGTCCTGCGGCTGCTCCGCGGACTGAACGGTCGGCTGCTTCTCCGGCTCAGCTCCGGACCGATCTGCCGAAGGAGCCGGCGGCTGCTTTTCGGCCTCAGTTGTCGATTGGGCCGGAGACTGCTCCGGGGACTCCTCTTCCGGCTCTGTTGCGGAATCCTCTTCCGACTGGGCTGGCGACTGCTCCGGGGACTGAACCTGGGGCTGCTTTGCCGACCGAGCTGCCGGCTGTACTTCCGACTGAGCTCGCGCACCCACCGCGAAATTTATGAGCAGCAGAACTGCTATCGTTCCCAACCACTTGAGGATCACGGGCAACACGGTTTCCTCTCCGATTCGCTTCGCAGGTCGGGCACATGGCTGTATTCCGCCAGCCTTAGCCTGCTCCAACAGATCCGGGCCCATTTTCTCACACGCCCGACCAGGGGCCAAGAGTGCGAGGAGTGGATTTTCCACCTTCTTTCCTTGCGGTCGCCCAAGCCTTGCCAAATCCCCGAAAATCAGCGAAAAATCAGGGAAATTACGGTTGCGGGAGCTCTTCTCGTTTCGGTAGACTAACCGCACCGTGAAAATCAAGATCCTTTCGATTCTCATTGGTCTGGGGGCCATCCTCGTCTCGCCGGCCCCGGCTTCGGCTGACTCTGATACGTGTGCGGATCGCACCATCGTGGCCGGCGCCGTGCGCACTACCGAGGATGTCCAGGCCTTTGTCCAATGCGCCTACGAGTTCGTCCATGAAGTGGGCTTCGAGGAGGCCCGCAGGGCCTTCAACGAGGAGGAGCGCTGGAAGAGCGGCCCCACCTATGTCTTCGTCGACGAAATGACCGATGTGCCCGGGGCCTCCCGTGCCATCGTCTTCCCACCCGATCCCTCGCTGGAAGGGGTGCCCTGGGGGGTTCTGACGGACGACTTCGGCTCCGACCTTATCGTGGAGTTTTATCGGGTCGCGACCAACTTCGGCGAGGGTTGGGTCTACTATGCCTTCACCAATCCTGCCACCGGCAGAGCCGAGCCCAAGGCTTCCTACTTCAAGGCCATCGATTGGAACGGGACGTCGGCCGCCATCGGGGCGGGGATCTACCGGCGCGACCTGCCCGCCAGTTGCCGGAGCGACGAGGTCAAT
>JAPOZE010000090.1 GCA_026706225.1 Acidobacteriota bacterium | reverse complement strand
TCGAGCGCTATTCCCTGCTGGCCAAGACACTTTCCTGCATGGGGGTCACCGGAAACCTGCAGGTGGCGGAAGGGGTCACCCACCTGGTGGTGCAGAAAATCTGGAAGCCGGAGCTGGAACAGGGATCACTCCACCTGAAGAGCCGGGACTTTCACTGACAATCGTGGGAGAATCGGAGGCCACGCTTCGGGGCCTCGCTCAAACCCTGTGGCTCTCCCCGGCCGTGGTGGCGGAAGCATCGAGACTGGCACGGGAGGCAGGCAAATGAGTATTTGACCATGGTCATGACCATGGTATAATTACGCCCACCTAACCCGAATGCAGAGAAATGCCATGGAAAAAGATCTCAGCAAAGCCGGAGGCGCCCAAACTATCAAGGCCTCCGAGTTCAAGGCCAGGTGCCTGAAGTTGATGGACGAGGTCGCAGAGAGCGGCAATGAGATCGTCATCACCAAGAATGGGCGTCCGATCTCGCGGCTCGTGCCCTACCGAAACAAGCCTAAGGCCCCATTCGGCCGTGACCGGGACAAGATTCGGATACTCGGCGACATCGTCGAGCCTGTCGGCGTGGAATGGGAGGCTGAAGCCAACCCGGACCGGACCACGAATCCATGATCCTGCTCGATACGCACGTCCTGGTCTGGTTGCTGTCCGATGACCGCCGGCTGGGCAAGCAAACCCGTCAAGTCATAGACCGTTCCTGGGCCAAAGGCGAAGCAGCCGTATCCGCGATCACGTTCTGGGAGGTCGCCATGTTGCACGACAAGGGGCGGCTTGCTCTGCTGACCGACATCGGCTCATGGCGCCTGAGCTTACTTGAAGAGGGTCTGGTCGAAATCGCGGTAGACGGCGAGATCGGAATCCGGGCGACCCTTTTGCCAAATCTGCATAGCGACCCTGCCGATCGCCTGATCATCGCTACTGCGTTGAAGGGACACCAATTGGCGACCGCAGACCGGCGGCTCCTGAAATGGCCCGGTCGTTTGAGCCGGTTGCGAGCCACCCAGTGAACGGTTAGACTAGATGTCAACTAGTGTAATTGTTGTTCAGGAGGTTAAACATGCCTGAAGTGGGCGCCTTCGAGGCTAAAACCCATCTTCCCAGGTTGCTGGAAAGGGTCCGGAAGGGCGAGCGCTTCGTGATTACCAAGCACGGCAACCCCGTGGCCGAACTCATTCCATTCAGGAAACGTGATCCGGAAAAGATTCGCGCAGCTATTGACGACCTCAAGGCATTTCAGGAAGCCCATAGCCTGGGTGGATTGTCCGTCCGCGAGCTGATCGAGGAAGGACGCAAAAACTGATGCCGTTTGTATTAGACTGCTCGGTAGCCATGGCGTGGCTGTTTCTCGATGAGGGTAACGATTCTACCGATGCGTTGCGGGAGGAGTTGGTGACAGAGCACGCGATCGTGCCCGCACTATGGCCCATCGAGGTCGGAAACGCACTATTGGCTGCCACGAGGCGTGGCAGACTTTCCGAGGAGGATTGGCCGCGAATTCGAGATGACCTCGCGGAGTTACCGATCGAAATCGATACGGACTCATGCGCCCGGGTGTTGGACAGGGTACTGCCCGTGGCCAGGGATCATAAGCTGTCCGTATACGATGCGACCTACCTGGAACTGGCAATGAGGCTTTCCCTGCCACTTGCCACGCTGGATCAACAACTGGCCGCAACCGCCCGTGGGGCCGGGATCGAGGTTCTCTGAGGGCTTCCCACAAAGTCGGACCCCAATACCAAGGGTCGGCTGGCATCCCCCGTCTTCTACGACTTCCGTTCCAGCACGTAGTCGGCGATCTCGAGCAGCGGCCAGGCAACGTCTCCCAGGAATTCAAGGCTGGACTTGGCTCGGGAAATCCAGCGCCGCGCTTCCTCTCTGGCACCCTCTACGCCCAACAAACTGGCGAAGGTCACCATGTCCCGGGCCTGATCGCTATGGGCGGCTTTACCCATCTGCTTCGGGTCCCCCGTCACATTGAGAACATCGTCAACGATCTGGAAGCCCAGGCCCAGCCCTTTGCCATAGCGCCGCAAGGCCTCCAGCACCCTGGAGTCGGCCCCCGCCAGCAACCCCCCGCATTCCAGTGAGGTCTCAATCAGCGCCCCGGTCTTGCGCCCGCAAGTCTCTTCCAGGGTTTCCTTTCGCCCGTCCCTGGCATCGTTGGAGATATCCATGACCTGGCCGCCCACCAGGCCCACCGTCCCAATGGCCCGGGACACGGCGCGGGCCGCTCTGAGCTGCGCGCCTTCGGGAAAACAGTCCTTTCGGTCTTCCGTCAGCAGACACTCGAAGGCCAGCGCGGTCAGGGCGTCTCCCGCCAGGACGGCCATGGCTTCTCCGAAGACCTTGTGGTTGGTAGGACGCCCGCGACGAAAGTCGTCATCGTCCATGCAGGGCAGGTCGTCGTGGATCAGCGAATAGGTGTGGATCAGCTCCAGACCGCAAGCCGGCACCAGGATGGCGTCCTGGCTGCCGCCGGCGATCTCATAGGCGGCGATGACCAGGATGGGGCGCAGGCGCTTCCCGCCGGCCAGGACGCTGTAGCGCATGGACCGGTGGATGACGCGAGGCTCCTGCTCTTCCGGAGGCAGGACCCGATCCAGGGTCCGGCCTACCAGAACCCTTTTTTCCTGCAGATAGGCTTTTAGTCGAGGGGACACGGCCAAACCCGGATGGTGGTTATACGACTAGATCCTGCAGTGAGCCAGGCCACGCTTTTCCAGGTACTGCTGGTGGTATTCCTCGGCTCGGTAGAAGGTGGAGGCCGGAGTGATCTCGGTCACGATGGGGCGCGGATAGCGGCCGGAGGCGTTCAGTCTTTCCCTGGACTTCCGGGCTGCCGATTCCTGGAAGGAGTCGTGGTAGTAGACTGCAGAACGATACTGGCTTCCGAAATCGGGGCCCTGGCGATTCAGGGTGGTGGGATCGTGATTTTCCCAGAAGATGTCCAGCAATTGCTCATAGGTGACCCTGGAGGAATCATACTCGACGTCGACCGCCTCGGCGTGACCGGTGGTGTCCGTGCACACCGCCCGGTAGGAAGGATTCTCCAGC
>JAPOZE010000053.1 GCA_026706225.1 Acidobacteriota bacterium | reverse complement strand
CTTTCCTCGACTCGGCGGCACGCTGCCGGACTCCTTCCGGGTCCCCGTCCCCCCAGATGCGGCCGGGGAGGATGTCCTTGTGCCGGGCGTCGATGGGATCGCAGGTGCATTGACCCACCAGGTGGTTGCTGATGGCCAGGCAGCTCAAACCGAGCCCCTCCAGCAGAGCCCGCTTCTGGCGAACATAGCCGTCGCTCTCCAGGGCCCGGTCCACTTCGAAATGGTCGCCCCAGCACGCCAGTTCCAGGCCGTCGAACCCCCACTGGCCTGCCTGCCTGGCCAGGGCTTCCAGAGGCATGTCGGCCCATTGGCCGGTAAACAGTGTGACGGGTCTAGCCATTGTCTTCCTCCGGGTTGAGTCTTGCAATCGGTTCGGGCCGGCTCGGCTGCCTCGTTCGGCTCCCGTCTACCGGGGCGGCAGCGAGATCCATTGTCCGGATTCGGCGCTCTCCTGGATGGCCTCCAGCACTCTCTGGTTCTCCACACCGTCCCGGAAGTCGGGTGAGGGGGGCCGGTTGCGCGCCATGGCCTGCATCAGGTCATGGACAATGTGAACGAAGGTGTGCTCGTAGCCGATGACGTGTCCGGGAGGCCACCAGTTCATGTAGGGGTGAAAGGGTTCGGTAACCAGGATGTCCCTGAATCCCTGGGAGTGCCTGGCATCCTTGCACAGGAAGAGCTTGAGCTCGTTGAGGCGCTCCAGGTTGAACGACAGGCTGCCCTGGCTGCCGTTGATCTCGAAGGCGTTGTAATTCTTGCGGCCGGGGGCGAAGCGGGTGGCCTCGATGGCGCCCACCGCGCCGTTGGCGAATCGAAGAAGCGCCAGGCCGGCGTCGTCGACCGTTACCCGGCCCTTGCTGGCGGGCTGATCCGGCAGCGGGCGCTGCTTGACGAAGGTTTCCAGCAGGCCCGAGACACCGCGGATCTCGCCGACCAGAAAGCGGGCCAGGTCGATCAAGTGGGATCCCAGGTCGCCCAGGGCTCCACTTCCGGACTTTCGCTTGTCGAACCTCCACAGCAGGGGCAGCTCGGGGCTCATGGACCAGTCCTGAAGGTAGGTGCCTCGAAAGTGGCGAATGTCCCCCAGCTCACCGCCGTCGATGAGCTCCTTGGCCAGGGCCACGGCCGGGACCTTGCGGTAGTTGTGACAAAGCATGTGCGGTACGCCGCCCCGGCGAACGCCATCCAGCATCTTGCGGGCTTCGCTCACGCTGTTGGCCAAGGGCTTCTCGCACAGGATCGCCTTGCCGGCCTTGGCGGCGGCCAGGCAGATGGGCAGGTGGGTGTCGCCCGGCGTGGCGATATCGACCAGGTCGATATCGGGCCGATTCACCACTTCTTCCCAGGAGGTGCTCCACTCCTGCCATCCCAACCGGTCGGCGGCGGCATTGACTCCGTCCCGGTTGCGGCCGCAGATCACCTTCATGACCGGCAGGGCCGGAGGACTGAAGAAGTGCTGCATCTGGCGGTAGGCGTTGCTGTGGGCCTTGCCCATGAACTGGTAGCCGATCAGGGCTACTTGGATCTTCCGGACCATTGGTTTGCTCTCAGGCCAAGGTGTCGTCCCGCTGCCGGAGGTTTGCCGCTCGCGAGCGACTCCTCTCGGGAAGCCGCGTCGCAACCTTTTCTCTAATACCGTCCGATTTCAACGCAAAGAAAGCCTGTATATCAGGATCCTTCGAAGAGGGTCAAGCCTGCGCATCCATTTCCTGCCTTCCGTTTTCCGCCGCCGGCCGAGTGCCGGATGAAGAAGATTTTGTCCCTCGGTGGATCTGCTATCATAGACACTTCGCGCCGTCGGCATAGCGGCAGCGTCGCCTGCGCTTCGGAACTTCGAGTGGGAACGAGAGGAGACTTTCAATGGCGGACACCAAGCTGACGGTGAACAATCACGGCTCCTTGAGAATCACGGGGGACTTCACCATTTACGACGCCCAGGGGCAGTCTTTCGACCTCGGCGGTCGCACCGCCATTTCCCTTTGCCGCTGTGGCCACTCCGACAGAAAACCCTTTTGCGACGGCAGCCACCGCAGGGTGGGCTTTCAATCCGAGGTCAAGGCCGTTAGTCTGGCGCCCCCGGCCTCCGGGGGCAGCCGTGGGTGATCCTCTCTCCGTCGTCAAGCCGGCGGTAAGGGACTTGCAGCCCTATACGCTCAAGCACTTCAAGGCGCCGGTAAAGATCAACCAGAACGAAAACCCCTTCGATATGCCCGAGGCGGTCAAGCGGGCGGTGCACCGGGCGGTGTCCGAGACGGCCTGGTGCCGCTATCCGGACTTCGTTCCGACCTCCCTCATCTCCCGGTTGGCCGACTTCAGCCGTTGGAAGCCGGAGGGAGTGCTGGTGGGGAACGGCTCCAACGAGTTGATCGAAGCCCTGATGGTGGTGGTGGTGGAGCGGGGCAAGAGGGTGGTGATTCCCCAGCCGACCTTCACCCTCTATGGGATGTTCGCCCGCATTCTGGGTGGGGACTGCCGGGAAGTGCCCCTCAGGACGGACCTGGAGTTCGACGGACCGCGCTTGCTGAAGGAGGCCCGCGAGGCGGATCTGACCATCCTCTGCTCGCCCAACAATCCCACCGGCGGCGTGTTGGATCGCGGCGATCTCGAGAGGATCCTGCGGCAGGCGCGGGGATTGGTGGTGGTCGACGAGGCCTACCACGAGTTCAGCCGTCAGTCGGTGGCGCCGCTTCTGGACCGCTTCGAGAACCTGGTGGTGCTCAGGACCTTTTCCAAGGCGATGTCGATGGCCGCTCTGAGGGTCGGCTATCTCCTGGGTCGTCCCGAACTGGTGGAGCAGGTGGCCAAGGCCAAGCTGCCCTACAATCTCAATGTGTTTTCCATGGCGGCAGCCTCGGCGGCGCTGGAGCGTTTCGACCTGCTGAAGCCGCAGATCGAACGGGTGATTGCCGAGCGGGACCGGCTGTGGGAGGGTCTGAGCCGTATTCCCGGCGTGGAGCCCTTCCCGTCCCGGGCCAATTTCATGGTCTTTCGGCTGGCCGCGGACCCGGGAAGGGTCTTCAGGGCGCTATGGGATGAGGTAATACTGTTGTGAGAGTTA
>JAPOZE010000348.1 GCA_026706225.1 Acidobacteriota bacterium | reverse complement strand
CTCCCGGAGCCCCTTCCGGCCGAGCAGGGAACAGAACAGGGTCACCATCAGCGCCGTCAGGTTCTGATTGGTGCAGATGTTGGAGGTGGCTTTTTCCCGCCGGATGTGCTGCTCCCGGGTCGCAAGAGTCAACACGTAGCCTCGTTGCCCGTGCCTGTCCACGGTCTGCCCCACCAGGCGGCCCGGCAAATTCCGGACGAACCTCTCCCGCGTCGCAAGAAAACCCACGTGGGGCCCTCCGTAGCCGGGTGAGATTCCCATGGACTGAGCTTCGCCGCACACGATATCGGCCCCGGCCGAGCCGGGAGACCGCACGATCCCCAGCGAGAGCAGCTCCGCGATGTTGACCACCAGCAACACGCCCTTCCGGCGGCACAGATCGGCCAGGATGTCGAGGGATTCCAGGTTGCCCAGAAAATTGGGCGATTGCACCACCAGCGCACCGACATCCTCACCCAGCCGAGTCTCCAGTTCCGCCGCATCGAGGCGCCCGTCTCCTCCATGGTCCACCGTTTGAATCGTCAAATCCTGGTGTTGGGTAACCGTTTCAACGACCGCCCGGTATTCCGGATGGACCGTCCTGGCCACCAGGACTCGCCCTCGACGCGAGATGCGCCTGGCCATCAGGACCGCCTCCGCCAGAGCGGTGCTTCCGTCGTACATGGAAGCATTGGAGATCTCCATGCCGGTGAGCTGGCATATGAAGGTTTGAAACTCGAAGACGGCCTGCAGGGTCCCCTGGCTGATCTCGGCCTGATAAGGGGTGTAGGAGGTCAGAAACTCCCCCCGGGAACAGAGACTGTCGATCACCAGGGGGATGAAATGCTGGTTTACCCCGGCTCCCAGAAAGGAAAGCACTCCGGGCGCGTTTCCGGCTTCCAGCTCGCCGAATCGAGCCAGCAGTTCGGGCTCGCTCAGCGCGGGAGGAAGGTCGAGCGGGGAGCGGAGACGGATGGCCTCCGGGATGGAGGTGAGCAGGTCCTCCACCGAATGCAGGCCCAAGGCCTTCAGCATCAGAGCCTGCTGCTCCGCGGAGGTCGAAAGATATCTCATCTAGCCGGTGGACTCCTCCTCGACATACTTTCGGTATTGATCGGCGGTGAGAAGATTGTCGAGGTCGCTGGAGTCGACCAACCTGATCCTGACGAACCAGGCTTCTCCGTAGGGGTCCTCGTTGACCAGTTCGGGAGAGGAGCCCAGATTGGAATTGACGGCCAACACCTCTCCGGCCACGGGAGCGTAGACTTCCGACACTGCCTTCACCGATTCCACGTTTGCCAGGACCTCATCGGCGGCAACGACCTGGCCGATCTCGGGCAGCTCGACGAAAACAACGTCCCCCAGCTCCTTCTGGGCGTGATCGGTGATGCCCACGGTTCCGCCGTCTCCGTCGACTCGAATCCATTCATGCTGTTTGCTGTATCGACAGTCCTCGGGAAGTTTCATGGGGGATCTCCGGGATTCAACCAGGGGAAGCCGGTCAGCGCTTCGGTCTCCGATAGAACGGGGTCTTCACCACCTCGGCGGGAACCAGGCGTTTTCTGACCTGAATGTCCAGGCGGTTTCCCAGGAAGGCGTCACCCTCGTTCACATAGGCCAGTCCGATGTTTTTCCGCAGAAACGGGGCGGGGCTGCCGCTGGTGACCCAACCGATCTTCCGGCCGTTTCTGAGCACGTCATATCCGTCGCGCCCGATTCCCGGCCCCTGCATTTCGAAACCCACCAGCTTCTTTGGCACTCCCGCCTGGAGTTGAGCGGCCAGGGCGGTCTTTCCCGTGAATTCGGGCTTTTCCATGCGGACCATCCACCCCAGTCCCGCTTCCCAGGGCGTTGTGTCCCGGTCGATCTCGTGCCCGTAGAGCGCCATCCTGGCCTCCAGGCGCAGGGTATTGCGCGCGCCCAGTCCTGCCGGAAGCATCTCCCGGGATTCTCCCGATCGGCTCAGGGCTTCCCAGACGGCCTCGGCCGCAGGGGGTGGGAAGTAGATTTCAAAGCCGTCTTCCCCGGTGTATCCGGTGCGCGCAATCAGGCCCGCAACGCCCTGGATATGCCCGGGTCGAAAGCGGTAGTAGCCGATTTCAGACAATTCCAGGTCGACCAGAGGCTGGAGGACCGGCTCCGACTCGGGACCTTGAACGGCCAACTGCACGTATCGATGGCTGACGTCGGTGACCCGGGCCTCCCATCGGTTCTGCCGGGCTATATGGTGATGGTCCCTGCCGGTGTTTCCGGCATTGACACAAAGGAGAAAGCGGCTTTCTTCCAGCCGATGGACCAGAATGTCGTCCACAAAGGTCCCCTGCTCGGTGAGCAGGGCGGAGTACTGGATCTGACCGGGCTCGAGGCGTGCGGCATCATTGCAGGTGACCTGCTGCACCAGGGCCAGGCTGCCGGGGCCGTCGATTTCGATCTCTCCCATGTGGCTGACGTCGAACAGGCCCACCCTCGTCCGCACAGCCAGATGCTCCCGCACGATACCGGAGTATTCGATGGGCATTTCCCAGCCGCCAAAAGCGCCCATCCTGGCTCCCAGCCTTCGATGCAGCGGGTGCAGGGGAGTCTTCTTCAGGGGAGGGGTCATCGGCTGCCGGGTGTGGAAGGAGGCATCAAGCGTGGCAAAGTAACACACCCGCCAGAGGGCGTCAAGCCAATCGGCGGCCGCTCAAAGGGCGTTCCGAAGGGCCTTTTAACCGAGTCAAATCCTGGCGACGGCAGACCGATTCAGCCTTCGGCAAGGAGGGCTTCCCGGGTTTGCTATAATCACCGGAAATTCCAGTTCGGGAACGACCGCCGGGAATGGTCCCCAATTTCACAAACAGGAGCGCGCGAGGGAACCCATGGCACCACAAACACTTGTTGATCTCTTCGAGGAAGCCGTAACCCACAAGAGCCGGCCTGACGCCTTGCAGGTCAAGCGCGACGGCGACTATCGCCCGCTGTCCTCGGCGGAAGTCCGCAGCCAGGTCCAGGGCGTGGTCGCGGGCTTGATGAATCTGGGAGTGGAGCCCGGAGACCGTATCGCCCTCCTGTCGGAAAACAGGCCCGAATGGCTGGTTTCG
>JAPOZE010000434.1 GCA_026706225.1 Acidobacteriota bacterium | reverse complement strand
CGGGCATAGACCTCAAGTATTTTCGCAACCAGCTCCTTCCCGATGTTCGCGTCAATGTCAGCTATGGGACGGCGGCTCTGGAAGGAGTCAGCAGAGTGTTCGAAGGGGGAGGGTTCGGTGGATTGCCGTTTTTCGGGGGAACGCCGGTGGTTGCCGGCACCACAGGGCTGGGAGATGCCTTCAACCGGCTGCTGGGTTCGGATTTTCCCACCTATGGAGCTTCAATTTCGGTTGAGATACCCCTGAGCAATCGCTCCCGGCGTGCGGACTATGCACGAGCCAGCGTGGCCCGGCGGCAATCGCAAAAGCGGCTTCGCGCCCTGGAGCAGCAGATTGCCCTGGAGGTGCGCAATGCCCACACCCAACTGGAAATGAACCGCGCGCGAATCGAAGCCACCCAAAAGGCACGGGAGCTGGCGGAGCGGAACCTGGAGGCGGAGCAGAAGAAATTCCAGCTCGGCACCTCCCAGATCCGATTCGTGCTGGAGGAACAGGTGCGGCTTGCCGAAGCCCAGACCAACGAGGTCAACGCCCAGGTGAGCTTCACCAAGGCCAAGAGAGACCTGGACAGGGCCATGGGCAAGACGCTCGAACTTCAGAACATCAGGATTGGAGATGCCATTGCCGGAAAAGGCAGTGGATAGTGGTTAGAAGACAGTGGATAGTGGCTAGTGATTAGTGGATAGTTTTTTGATCGACACGTAAAGCATCTTGTCGGTCACAGCGTAGTTGTTCCAAGGGTCCAAACTGGTCATCAGGCACTTGCCTGCTCCCTGAACTTTCGTCTGACCACTCTCCACCCAAAACCAGCCGTTCATCATTCATCATTCATCACTCATCATTCCCTTGCGGATCTCGGTCACTGTCATCACGCTCAACGAGGAAAAGCATCTCGGCCGCTGCCTGGAATCGGTTCGCGGCGTAGCCGACGAATTGATCGTGGTGGATTCCGGCAGCCAGGACCGGACCTGCGCGGTTGCGGCCCGATGGGGCGCCCGAGTCTACAGGCGCAACTGGACCAATTATTCCGACCAGAAAAACTTTGCAGCCGCACAGGCTTCCCACGAATGGATCCTCAGCCTGGATGCGGATGAGTGTCTGAGCCCACCTCTGAGAAAGCAGTTGCTGGAGGTGAAATCCCATCCGGCGGCGGCCAACGCCTATGAGTTTCCGCGGAGAGCCTGCTATCTTGGCCGCTGGATTCGCCATTGCGGATGGTATCCCGACCGCAAGCCGCGTTTGTATCGGCGCCCCCACGGGCAGTGGGTCGGTGACTTCGTGCATGAGCATCTTGCCTGCCAGGGACCCGTGGTTCGCCTGGAGGGCGATCTTCTGCACTACACCTGCGACTCTGTTTCCGACCATGCCCGCCGGGTCGGGAAGTACACCAGCCTGGCGGCTCGGGATCTGCAGGCCAGGGGCATCAGGAGCGGTCCGCTCAAGATCCTGGGTTCGCCGGTCTCCGCCTTCTTGAGCAGCTATTGCTTCAAGGCCGGCTTTCTGGACGGTCTGCAGGGCTTTTTGATTTCCGCCTTCGCCGCCTACTACAATTTCCTCAAGTATTCCAAACTCTGGGATCTGCAGCGGTCCCCACCGCCCGACCAGGCGGTGGCAAAGGAACCCGCGGGCAACCGGGGCGGCCTCCCGTGAATGCTGTCAGGACTGGACAGGCGTGGATTGCAGTTCCCGGACTTCGGGGCGAATGAGGGGACCGGTTCATTCACCATGAGGATCCTTCACCTGGATTCCGGATCCGCCTGGCGGGGTGGTCAGCAGCAATTGCACTTTCTTATCGGAGGGCTGAAAAGACGGGGGATCCAGCAGTTTCTGGCCGTACGCAAGGGGAGTCCTCTGGCAACCCGTGCCGCCGAACAGGAGGTGCCGGTTCGTGGGCTTTCCCTGTCTTCGGAGTGGGACTTCATCTCGCTGGCGGGCATGGCCGGGTTGGTTGGACGTTTCCGGCCTGATCTCATTCACGCTCACGATTCACGGACCCTTGGTCTGGCCGCCTGGCTGAAGACCCTCGGTTGGGGGGGCGGAGTCGTGGCCGCCCGTCGAGTCGCCTTCAGCATCCGCGGCAACCCTTGGTGGAAGTTCAAATATGCCCGGCAGACCAGCCGGGTCATTGCGGTTTCCCGCTACGTCCGCGATCTGCTCGTCCGGGAGGGATTGGAACCGAGCCAGGTAGAAGTGGTCTACGATGGCGTCGATACCGAGGCGGCACCGCTACCGGAGCAACGGTCCAGCGCGCGACGCCGCCTGGGCGTGGCCGACGGCGAGTTTCTTATCGGATGCGTCGGTCACTTTACGCCGGAGAAGGGTCATGCGTTGCTGATCCGGGGGTTTCCCGAGATCCTGAGGACCCATCCCGACTCCCGGCTCGCCGTTGTGGGAGAGGGGCCGCTCCGTGAGGCGTTGGAGGTATTGATCCGGGAGCAGGGCATCCATGATCGAGCCGTTGTGACGGGATTTATCTCCGACCTGGACAGAGTTCTTCCGGGATTCGACCTGTTGGTGCATCCTTCTCTGGAGGAGGGTCTGGGATCGGTCCTCCTGCAGGCCATGTCCCATCGGGTTCCCGTTTGCGCGAGCCGCACCGGTGGGATTCCCGAAGCGGTCATCGATGGAGAGACCGGGTTCCTGTTTTCGCCGGGCAGCCCGGAGGCCTTGGTGCAGTCGGTGTTGCGGGCCAGAAGCAATCCCGGACTGTCGCGCCGACAGGCGGACCGGGCGGCCGCCAGGGTCCGGTCGACTTTCTCGGTGGAGCGGATGGTGGCGGAAACCTTTCGGGTATACTCCAAAATAATCGACAGCTAGTGGAGCCTTTTGCAAAATTCCGCGGATAGGGGACGTTGTTGAATTACTGGAATAACTTGTAGAGAGCACGTAGGAGACGAGATTGAACCCAAGCAATTCAGGAACGGCCGATCGAAGTTATTCCAGTAATTCAACAACGTCCCCAGCGGTCATCCCTCGATCTCGCTAATCCTCCTATGTCATTAATGGAATGGGTTGTCATCTCACTGGGTTTAAAGATCGGCAGCTTTCTGAACGTTTGTATTG
>JAPOZE010000677.1 GCA_026706225.1 Acidobacteriota bacterium | reverse complement strand
TGGACAAGCTGACCGGCCTCGACAAGGTCGTGAACGCCGATGCCGATCAGGCGGAAGGCGCGTCCGTCGGTTTCCCGAACCAGCAGGGGTTCGGCGGCCTGGAACAGCTCTTCGGCCGACCGGGTGGCACCCCTCAGGCGGCGGCTGCGGGTCAGGATGCGGAAATCGGCGGTCTTGAGTTTCAGCGTGACGCCTTTGCCGGCGATGCCGGCCTTTTTCAGGCGCCGGGCGACCGTCTCGGCAAGCTGCCACAGTATCGGGCGCAGCACGACCAGCTCGGCGGTGTCCCTGTCGAGGGTGGTTTCCGACGACAGGCTCTTGGTCTTGCTCTCGGGGTCGACCCGGCGGTCGTCTTCGCCCCGTGCGCACAGCCGCAACCGCCGTCCGATCTTGCCGTAACGGGCCACAAGCTCGGCCTCGTCGATGCGGGCCAGCTCCCCAATCAGCCTGATGCCGTCCTCGCGAAGACGCCGGCGCAGGGCCTTCCCCACGCCCCACAACAGGCTGACGGGCTGGCCGGAGAGAAAGGTCCTGGCCTCGGCTCGTCCGATAACGGCGAAGCCCCGCGGCTTGTCCCGGTCGGAGGCGATCTTGGCCAGAAATTTGTTGTAGCTCAGCCCTATGGAGGCGGTGATGGAAAGTTCCTCCTCCACGCGGCGAGCCAGCGCCGCCAGAGTCGTCGCCGGACTGCCGCGATGCAGAGCCTCCGTTCCGGCAAGGTCCATGAAAGCCTCGTCGATGGAGAGGGGTTCCACCAGAGGGGTCAAGCTCAGCATCATCTCCCGGACCTTGCGCCCCACCGCGGCATACTTCTTCATGTCCGGCTTGATGACCGTGGCTTCGGGGCAGGCCTTCAAGGCCTGGAACATCGGCATGGCCGAGTGCACGCCCCGGGCACGGGCGATGTAGCAGCAGGCGGCCACCACGCCCCGATGGTGCCCGCCGACGACCACCGGAAGGTCCCGCAACTCCGGCCGGTCGCGTTTCTCGATGGTGGCGTAAAAGGCGTCGCAGTCGAGATGGGCGATGGCAAGGCCATGAAGCTCCTGGTGCCGCAGGATGCGTGCCGATCCGCAAACCGGGCAGGCTTCGGCCTCGGAGGACGGCTGGTTGCCACAGTCGCGGCACAGGGTTTCCACAACCCTACTCTCCGATGAACTGCAACAGGACTCTCCGCTGACGGGGACGGTTGTCGAAGTCCACCAGCACCACCTGCTGCCAGGTGCCGAGCTTCAACTCCCGGTCGGCAAACGGAACCTGCAGCGACGGACCCAGCAGCGCCGCCCGGATGTGGGAAAAGCCGTTGCCGTCCCCCCAACGGGCGTTGTGCGCATAGTGGGCGGCCTGGGGCAACAGGCGTTCCAGAGCGTCCTGGAGGTCCTGGATACACCCCGGCTCATATTCCAGGGTGGTCAGGCCCGCGGTGGAGCCGGCAACAAACAGCGTGACCACGCCGTCCGAAAGCGATTGGCCGGCCAGGGCGGATTCGATTTCAGGGGTAATGTCCACCACATCGCAGATACCTCGGGTGGACAAGCGGATGGTTCGGCTTTCAACCGGCACGGATGCGCCTCCTCAGGTGGCTCGCTTGGTAAATTTCCATGACAGGCGGTCAGTCCTCCGCCGCAAAGTATTGGCCCTGGCACACGACCCGGGCGGGTCCGGTAAGCGACAATTGGTTGTCCTCCCGCCAGTGAACCTGCAGGATCCCTCCCAGGGTGTGGACCTGAACGGCCCGATCGCAGACCCCGTTGAGGCAGGCGGCGACGACGGCGGCGCAGCCGCCCGTGCCCGAGGCCAGGGTCTTCCCCACTCCGCGTTCCCAGAAGCGCACGGCCAGGTTGCTTCGATCCAGAACCTGCACGAACTCCACGTTGGTTCGCCGTGGAAAGCAGGGGTGGGCTTCAATCAGACGCCCCAATCTTTCCCAATCGGTTTTCTCCAGGTCCGCCACCAGCAATGAGCAGTGCGGGTTGCCCATCGATGTGACCGTGACCGGATGGACGCGGTTCTGCACGACCAGCGGATACCTAACCAGGGAGGCGCCGGGAGAATCGGGTCGAAAGTCGATGGCCGCCGGATCCAGAATCGGCTCGCCCATCAGAAGATTGAAGCCGTATCCGGGTGGCTTGGAGTCGGTCAGCCGCAGCCGCCTGGGGCCGGCGCCCGTCTGGACAACCAGCCTCCCGCCGGTTGCCTGCCCCTGCTGGACCAGCAGCGCCGCCAGGCAGCGCAGGCCGTTGCCGGAGATCTCCGCCTCGCTCCCGTCTGCATTGAAGACCTGCATGGAAAAGCGCGGCTGGCCGCAGACCTCCGTCCTGCGAAACAGGATCAGGCCGTCCGCTCCCAGGTCCAGGGAGCGCCGGCAGACCTGCCGGGCGATCCGGGAGGCATCCTTCCCCGCCAGTTGCCCGGCATCGACGATCACGAAATCGTTGCCCAGGGCCTCTGCTTTGGCAAACCGCATCGAAGTTGCGACCTAAAGGGAATTTCCGGCTTCGAAGTGGGTGAGTTCCTTGAATTGAAGGAAGCGGCGCCGAATCTCGGACGCCTTCAAGGTCCTCAGCCGGTTCAGGCTGAAGTCTTCCACGTTGAAGGAAGCCATCACCGAACCGTATATCACCGCCTGGCGAAGGGATTCGTCGTTGAGCGCCCTGGACCGAGCGAGGTAGCCCACCAATCCTCCGGCGAAACTGTCTCCGGCCCCGGTGGGGTCAAAGACTTCCTCCAAGGGGAAAGCCGGAGCGCCGAAGATGGATCCGCCGTGGTACATGGCCACTCCGTATTCACCCTTCTTGACCACCAGCGTTTTGGGCCCCCAGTCGGCGATGCGCCTGGCCGCCCGGGTCAGGTTGTGCTCCCCGGTGAGCATCCGCACTTCGGCGTCGTTGATGATCAGGATATCCACCCGCCCCAGCGTCTCCCGGAGTTCATCGGGCTTGGACTCGATCCAGTAATTCATGGTGTCGCAAGCCACGAAACGGGGTTTTTCCACCTGGGAGAGCACGCCCGCCTGCAGCACCGGATCGATGTTGCCCAGAAAGACGCAATCCGACTTCCGGTAAG
>JAPOZE010000477.1 GCA_026706225.1 Acidobacteriota bacterium | reverse complement strand
CGATGGTGAACAGCCACCCGGCGAACCGGGCGGGGTCCTGGAGTCGGTCGAGCTGCTGGAAGGCCTTGAGAAAGGTGTCCTGGCAAACGTCCAGTGCATCCTCACGGTTCCCTGTCAAGCGGAAGGCGTAGTTGAAGAGCCGCTTCTCCCATCGGCTCACCAGGAGATTGAAGGCGCCGGTGTCACCGCGAGCCGCTCTCGCTACCAGATGCTTGTCGGTCAGTCGTACCAGCTCCAAGTGAGCTCCTCACAGAGACGAGATGAACGGGGACGGCAAAAAGTCTAACCTGCAGGGACAAAAGCTGGGCCAGCAAGAAAAAGAGTAATCCACGAAGTCACACGAATAAGAACACATTCGTTCAGTGCTCCCCGCGAGGCCGGCGCCGGGCGTAGAGCCACAGCACCGACCCGAGCAGCAGCAGAAAGCGAACCGGAATCAGCAGCCATTGCGCCAGCAATCCAATCCCGGCGACAACCAGCCGGGCCGCGGCCGCCAGGGGCTCCAGCAGGACCGGGGCCGGCGGCAGCAGTCGGCCCGGCCGCCGGGGGCGCGGGCGGAGGCGCCGGAGCCGGGCCGCCAGCAGCCTCCCCAGCAGGGATAGGCCGAGGGGGGCGCACTCCAGGCGTTGGTCGAAGACCAGGATGCGGTTGCCGCCACAAGCCAGGGCAAATAGCTTGGGGCGCAGGCGGGGCTTCTCGCCGCACCAGAGGACCGCCACCTCCCGGTAGCGCTGCTTCCGGATCCGAAGCCACAGCCTGAAACCGCCGGCCAGGTCGCGACGGTGGGGAAAGACCCAGATTTGGCCGGCGGGCGGCTCCTTGCGCAGGGCGGGCAGGTCGGAAGGGCTGCAGAGCAGGTGCAGCTCGGGCGGGTCGGAGGGGGTGCGGCCACACAGGATCTCCCGGGCCCTCCGGATGTTGGCGGCGGTGGAAGAGCAGACCAGCAGGACCTTGTCAGGCATGACCGGCCTCGACCACGTCCAGGAACTGCCGGCCGACGACGCTCCAGTCGTAGCGCTCGCGGATCAGCTCGCGGGCCCTGGAACCCATCTCGGCCCGGCGGCGGCCGTCCTGGAGCAGCTCGGCGGCGGCGGCGGCGAAGGCCTCGGGGGAGCCGGCAATCACCAACTCCTCCCCGTGACGCACCCGGAATCCCTGGGCCCCCAGCGGCGTGGTGACCACGGCCATGCCCATGGAGAGCGCCTCCAGCAGCTTCACCCGCATGCCGTTCCCGGAGAGGATGGGGGCGGCGAAGACGGCGCATTCCCGGTAGCAGGAACGCAGGTCGTCGACGTAGCCCTGCAGGCGGACGTTGGGATGGCGGGCCAACCGCTCCCGATCCAGCATCTCGGCATTGCCGCCCACCACCCGGAACTCGGCCTCCGGAACCCAGCGCAGCACCGCCGGCAGCACCCGCTCGACCATGGTGTAGACCGACTCCCGGTTGGGCGGGTGGCGGTAGTTGCCCACGAAGAGGAGTGTCTTGCCCGGCCCCGGGGCGCCGCCGGCCGGCCCGGCCCGGAAGAAGCGGCTGTCGACCCCGATGGGGATGGTCCGCAGCCTGGAGGAAGGGACGAACTCGCCCAACACTCGGGCGTCCTCGCCGGTCATGCAGACCACGGCGTCGAAGCGGGCGCAGGTCCGGACCTCGTAGTTGAGCTGCACCATCCAGTCGTACCACCTGCGGGCCCGGGTCCAGGGGTTGCCGGCCTTCTCGAAAGCCCGGGCCGCATTGGCGAACTGCACCTCGTGCAGGGTGAGCACGGTGCGCCGGGCGCCTCCCCGGGGAACGTGCTGGGCCATCTGGAGATACTCGGCCTGGATGACGTCGAAGCGCCGGCTCCGGAGCGCCCGCCGGACCTCGGCGGCCATGGCCGCGCCCGCGAATTCGTAGTGCTCGGCCGGCCTGGGAAACCAGAGGTGGCGAGACGGCGCGGGCCGGCGCGGAACCGCCCGAACCTCCACGCCCAGCGGCTCCAGTCCTTGCAGAAGTTCCCGCTCGCCCTCGTGCTCGATAAAGGAGATCAGAGTGACCCGATGCCTGGAGGCCAGGAACTTCACATTGTAGTACATGCGCAGGGCGCCGCCGTGCAGGCCCAACCCCGGCGGATAGGCGGTCAGCACCAGGATGTTGAGGGGAGGCATGGCATATCTATTATAAGGAAGAGTTGCGGTGGGTGTTTGCTCGGCCGAGCTGAGCCGGCCGCCCCGGCGTCACTTGAAGGCCAGGAAGACGGCTCGATCCCCGGCGAGGTACTGGGGGTTGGCGTCCGCTGGCGGGGCAACAGGCTCCACCTTGGAAAAACCGGCTGCCGAAAGCATCTCGCGCACGGCGGCGGCGTTGGGGATGAAGCTCAGGCCCCGGTGGGCCGCCAGGCGGTTCTCCTCCACGTCGGGCTCCCGGTAGATGGCCAGGGCCGCCGGCAGCTCCAGGAACCTGCCTGTCGCTCCCCAGCCGCTGACCACCGGAGCCTGCTGCCGGGTGAGCTGGGTCTCGACCACGCACATCCCGCGGGTGATGCGATGCAGAATCCGCAGGGCTCCCATGGGATTCTCGAGATGGTAGAGCAGTCCCAGAAAAAAGGTCAGGTGGTAGCGATTGGGCGGGTCCTGGTTGGCCAGGAAGTCCTCGACGGCAAAGGCGAGCCGGGCGGGGTCCTGTCCCTGAATGCGCTGCACGGCGCGGGCCCGCTCGATATTCAGCGGCCGCACGTCGATGCCCCGCACCCGGGCCCCCCTGGAGTGGATCAGGAAGCTGAAATAGCCCTCGTTGCAGGCCACGTCCAGGCAGTCCAGTCCGGCCAGACCCTCCGGAAAGGATCGTTCGAGCGCCGGCAGGATCATGTCCCGGCGGGTGCGGTGTATCCGGCGAAGCTCCTCGGAGAGCAGCGGCGTGAGGATGCCGTCTCCCAGGTCGAACTCATACATCCAGGCCGGGGGGGTGTGGGCCAGTTGCATGCGTTCTTCCCGGGTCATGCCGGTCTCCTGCAGAGGTTGGGTGGGCTTGAGCTGATAGGAAACGTGCTGTCGCCGCCTACGCGGTCACATAAAATCCAGTGATGTTTTCCTTCGTCCAGT
>JAPOZE010000292.1 GCA_026706225.1 Acidobacteriota bacterium | reverse complement strand
CCGGCTTCGCAGTCCACGGCGCTGATGCTGGGGATGGAGCTTCGGCGCTCGGTGGAAAACCCGGTCGGTCCGTTCCAGTAGATGTAGGATTCCAGGTGGTGGGCGTATCCAAAGCGCTCACCCCCCTCGGTGCCGTTGTTGGCGAAGACCAGGTCCAGGGTGCCGTCCCGGTTGAGGTCGGCGGCCTCCACGTCGGAGGCCATCAGGGTGGGCAGCTCCGTCCGCCGCTCCGGCCCATACCCATCGGGGCTTCCCCAGTAGATCAGGGCCTGCATGTGGACCGAGTAGTTGTGGATGAAGTTGCAGAAGACGATCTCCAGGTAGCCGTCCCCGTTGAGGTCGGCCAGCAACGAGGGGCCTCCTCCGTCGCTGGGGAGCCGGGTGACGCCGCCGTCCCGGGCGCGGATTTCCCGCAACAGCCTGCCCAGCGGCTGCTGGTCGGGCAGGGGCGGCAGAATTGACCGGGGGCCCTGCGGGGTTCCCCAGTAGATCAGGAGGTCTTCGTTCTCCAACTGGTTGTGGTCCTGGGCCACGAAGATGTCGAGGTAGCCGTCATTGTTCAGGTCCAGAGTGTGGATCATGCGCAACGAGCCCGAGCGGGTGACGTAGAGGTTGGCCCCGCCGTCCTCGAGCGTTCCGCCGGCGAAGTCCTCGAAGTCGGTGTGGTGCAGCCAGGCCTGGTGGGACTCGCCCCCGGAGGCCCCGCCGGACCAACAGAGAAAGATCAGGATGACAATGCTCGGCAACGTTCTCATGGATGCACGCTTCTTTCTTTGGATTTCATCCGGCATCGAATTGGAGGGATGCTATGGCATTTGGCGGAGAGGGGTCAAGAGGCGCCGAACCTTTACAAAGATCCGCAAAAATGAGACAAATGCCTGACCCTACGGATGGTCCAACGGCTGACCGAACCCTTCACCGACCGAGGATTGGACAATGACCATTGCCGAACTGATCATGGAGGATGCGCGAGCCCGCAACCTGCGCCATTTCTTTGGCATTCCCGGGGGCGGCAGTCCCCTGGACCTGATGGAGGCCGGCCGCAAGTCGGGCGTGGATTTCGTCAGCGTGAACCACGAGTCCTCGGCCGCCATCATGGCCGCCTACTACGGTCTGATGAAGGATACGGCCGGGCTGGCCCTGACCATTCGAGGAGTGGGGGCCGCCAACCTGGTGGGCGGCGCCGCCAACATTCACTTCGAACGGGCCCCCATGGTGGCGGTTTGCGAGACCTGTCCGCCGGCCACCGCCGGCTACGAGATGGTCCAGCACTGCGACCAGTTGAGCCTCTTCAGCGGCATTGAGCGCTATCGGGAGACGCTTTCCACCGAGAATGCCCCGCTGGCGGTCCAGGAGGCCAGCTACCGCGCTGTCGAGGGTCGTCCGGGACCCGCCCTGCTCAACTTTCCCGCCGACCTGGGCAGCGCCGAGTGCGGTCCGCCGCTTCCCCCGCGGGCCCACACCCCGGCAGCCCCCGCGCCGGAATATGAAATCGCGGCCTGCAGGGAGTTGCTTTCCAAGTGGCGCAAGCCGCTGGTCATTGCCGGGGCCGACGTGGCGCGGGACGATGCCACCGGGGAACTGCTCTCCCTGGTGGAGAACCTGGGAGCCGCGGTCCTGGTGACCATGGAAGCCCGCGGCGTCTTTCCCGAATCGCACGATCGCTGGGCCGGAGTCTTCGTGGGGATCTACTCCCCGGGAATCATCGAGTCGAGAGCCTTCGAGAAAGCGGATGGAGTGCTGCTGCTGGGCGTGGATGCCCTCATGACCCACGGACCCTGGAAATGCGACCTGCCCACGGCGGAAGTGCTCAGCAGTCCCGACTACCGATCCCTTTCCCACCAACCCGGGGCCCGGGTCAACGGCAACCTCAAGAGCGTGCTGCCGGCCCTGGCGCCCCAGGCCAGCGCCGGCTTCCACGGGCGCGAGGTCGTGGCGCTGCGCCAGGAGGTCCTGCCCGCCTTCAAGCGGCCCGGCCGGGCCAAACTGGCTGCCCAGGACCTTATCGAGATCTGCCGAAGGGTGCTGCCTTCGGATGGAATCCTCATCTCCGAGACGGGGGTCTTCATCTGCATGCTGGAGCATCTCTGGCAGGCGGAAAAGCCGGGAACCTACTACGGGACTTCGGGAGGCCGCACCATGGGACTGACCCTGCCGGCCATCTGCGGCGCCCGCCTGGCCGATCCCGAAACACCCATGATCGGTCTGGGAGCCGACGGCAGTCTCCTGATGCGCCTGGGAGAGCTGGAAGTGCTGGCCCGCGCCGGGGGCACCGTGCCGCTGGTGATCGTGAACGACCAGGCCCTGGGGACCATGAAAGCCCGCCAGAAAATTCGAAGCCTGCCCGACTATGGGCTGGACCTGCATCCGGTGCAGTTTGCAGAAATCGCCAGGGCCTGCGGACTGAAGGCGGCCACCGTGGACACACCCGAGGATTTCGAGCGGGAGCTGCAAGCCGCCATGAGCGCCGGCTGCCCGACGCTGATCGACGCTCGGGTGGACCCGCAGATCTACCAGGACAGCTTCGGCCGCACCGTGGGGATGGGCTGACCGGAGGGAGTGAGGAAGACATGGCCCGTCCGTCGCCTCGCTCAGAGGGGTTTCCCCCTCAGCGCACTCGATTCCGGCCGGAGTTCCTGGACTTTCGCAGGGGAATTCGGGTCGGAAATCTGGAGGACGACGAACGCATCACCCGCATTCTGAAGGTCGCCCTGGAGGCCAGGTACCGGCAGCCTTTCGTCACCGAGCGCTGGGGCCGCGGCGTCTACTGGCAGTGGATCGGCTTCCTGGCCAAAGCCAATCGGGCCGCCAAGCCCCTCTCGTCCAAGGTCAGCTTCGGGTGCGCCAAGTTCTTTCTCATGGTCGATACCGGTGAGGGGCGCTTCAAGTGCGGGCTGCAGGTGGAGCGGGGTCTGCTGGAGGCTCCACCCGGGCAGGAGCGCTTCGAGTTGAGGGACGACTGGGACTGGCACCGGCTGATGGGGGCGCTGAAGCCCAGGGGGGGCATGGAACGGGAACTGAAGCGGCTGGTGATTCGGGAGGGCTTCCGGGTGCAGGCCGGCGGCTGGCACTCCGACCTGTTTCGCTACT
>JAPOZE010000614.1 GCA_026706225.1 Acidobacteriota bacterium | reverse complement strand
GAGGCGAAAGGCAACTGGTGGCCGTGGCCAGGGCCCTGGCCCAGGAGCCGGAGTGCCTGATCCTGGATGAACCCGCGGCCGCCCTGGACCTCAAGCACCGGGCCGCACTCATCCGCATCCTGAGGCAGCTTCGGGACCGGCAGGGGATGACGGCGCTGATGGTGACTCACGACCTGCAATTGCTGGATCCTGCCTTCGACCGGGTCTTTGCCATCCACCGGGGATCGCTGCTGGCCGAGGGTCCGCCAGGACAGGTCCTGAGGGACGAGGTGCTTTCCCGGGTCTACGACGACCCCCAGGTCCGGGCCCGGAAGTTGGAGGGACGCACCTTTGTCTGGTCCGGCACCTGATCCGCAACGGTGAAACGGAAACCAGGAGATGAGGATGGGTGCTTCACGCCAGGTTCCCAAAGGCGCGGGATCCAGCCTGGAATCCACCGCCGCCGCCCCACGGCGGCCCGGGAAAGCCTCCCGGGCCACGCCTCGAAATCTGACACGTCCCCTGGTTCTGGTGCTCCTCTTTTTGGCCGCCTCCACGCTAATTTCGCTCTGGGTGGGATATCGCATGCTGGATCTGAGCCTCTTGCGCGAGGACGAGACGGCGCGCTCCCTCTTTTTCCAACTGCGCCTTCCCCGGGTGGTCATGGCGGGCATCCTGGGCGCCTCGCTGGGCTCGGTCGGGGCCTGCCTGCAGGCCTTCTTTCGCAATCCGCTGGCGGAGCCGTTTACCCTGGGCGTTTCGGGAGGCGGGACCCTGGGGGCCAGCGTGGCCATTGCCCTTGGTTGGGGCATCACCCTGGCGGGGGTGCCGATGGTGTTCCTGGCGGCTTTTGCCGGCTCGGCCGCTGCCGTCCTGGTGGTTTACTGGCTCTCTCGAACCGGCGATGTAGTCATGCCCGGCACGCTGCTGCTGGCCGGAGTGGTGGTGAACCTGATCGCCAGCGCGGGCGTGATCCTGATTCAGTACATTGCCGACTACAGCCGGGCTCTTCAGATCCTTCGCTGGACCATCGGGACCATCGACGTGGTGGGATTCGACCGCATCTGGCGCATGCTGATTCTACTGATACCGGGCTGGGCGATCCTGTTGGCTATCGCCCGCGACCTGCACCTGCTGGCCATGGGAGAGGAATCGGCAGCCAGCCTGGGGGTCAACGTCCGCCGCTGCGAGCGCCTGGTCTATATTGCTTCCTCCCTGATCGTGGGCGTGGCGGTGGCCGAGGGCGGAACCATCGCCTTCGTGGGTCTGATCATTCCCCATGCGGTCCGCCTGGTGTTGGGTCAGGATGTGCGGCTGGTCCTGCCCTGTTCCTTCCTGGTGGGTGCGGGGTTCCTGATGCTGGCCGACGCCCTGGCCCGGACGGCCCTGAACTCGGGTGAATTGCCGGTGGGGGCGGTGACGGCCGTGATCGGAGGGATTACCTTCTTGGTTTTGCTTCGCCGACAGCGGCGCTTCTCGGCTATTTGAGAAAAAAGCCGTCCGGAGCCGTCGGGAGCAGTCGCCTCGACCGACTGCCGGGGACACGCCGCGCGAATGGAGGTTAATGGCAATGAGCGGGGAGCACGAATGCCGCGGAGCGGCGGGCTATCCGGAGCGCATCGTCTGCCTGACCGAGGAAACCACCGAAACCCTCTATCTGCTGGGGGAAGAGGATCGCATCGTGGGGGTCTCGGGGTACACGGTGCGTCCCAGGGAGGCGCGGTCCAAGCCGAAAGTCTCGGCCTTCATCAGCGCCCGGCTGGACAGGATCGAGCAACTGCGACCCGACCTGGTGCTGGCCTTCTCCGACCTGCAGGCCGACATCGCCGCCGAGTTGATCCGGCGAGGACTGACCGTTCTGACATTCAATCAAAGGAGCGTAAAGGAGATCCTGCAGGTGATTCGGACGCTGGCCGACCTGGTGGGCGTCCCGCAAAAGGGCAGGGCCCTGGTCTCGGAACTGTCGAGCGGCCTGGCGGCGATCGAAGCGTCGGCCCGCCGCTTTTCCCGCCGCCCCCGGGTATTTTTCGAGGAGTGGAAGGACCCGTTGATCAGCGGTATTCAGTGGGTGGAAGAGCTTGTGGAACTGGCCGGGGGTGAGACGCTCTTTCCGGAGCTCCGCCACAAGCGGTTGGGGCGGGATCGGATTGTGGATCCGGGTACCGTGCTTTCCCGTGACCCGGAGGTCATTATCGCTTCCTGGTGCGGGGTCAAGGTCAACAAGGACCGGATCAGGCAACGAGCCGGCTGGCCGGAAATGGCCGCCGTCCGCCACGGGCGGATCTACGAGATCAAATCGACCTACATCCTGCAGCCGGGTCCGGCAGCTCTGACCGAGGGGGTGCGGCAACTCCACCTCATCCTGGCCCAGGTCAGCGGCCTTGAGGTGGATGTTCGGCTCAGGCCCAGCGAGCGGGTGGATCCGGACCTGGAATCTCCGGTTCCTCCTGATTAGCCTGGCCCCCGCCCGCAGTCGAGCCGGTGGGGGGCCCGGTCTCCTGGGTTGGTAAGAGGCTCCTGTTTCACTCTCGTATGGTTCGCCCGGTAGGACAGTCTTCACTCCATCAGGAGGAAGGATGTCGGAGGCTCAGCCGGGCGATGGTCCACAGGATCTTGAATCCCGCCTTCACCGTTCCCGAGAGGGTTCCCGAAACCTTGGAGCGACCCAGGCGCGGCCGGTAGCTGACGGGAATTTCCACCACCTTGAGTCCCTGCTGCAGGGCCTTGACCTGCATTTCCACCGTCCAGCCGTAGGTTCGATCCTGCATGTCTAGCCTGGAAAGCGCCTCCCGGCGAATGGCCCGAAAGGGCCCCAGGTCGGTGTAGGCGTGTCCGTAAATCAGCCGAATAATAGCGGTCGACAGCCAGTTGCCGAACCGCTGCTGCGGGGTCAGGGAACCCGGTTCCGGGCATCCCCGCGTCCGGGAGCCCAGCACCAGGTCCGCCTGGTGCTCCTCAAGGGCCCGGAGCAAATCGCTTGCCTGGGCGGGGTCGTCGCTGTAGTCGCCGTCCAGAAAGAGAACCACCTCGGCAGCCGGGGGCAGAGCGGCGATCCCCTCCAGACAGGCGGCGCCGTAGCCGCGGTCGGGTTGGAAAACGACCCGGGCGCCGGC
>JAPOZE010000088.1:2362-3092 GCA_026706225.1 Acidobacteriota bacterium | reverse complement strand
GCACCGAAGCCCGGGCCGTCAAGATCGCCGCAAGGGAAATCGGCGAGGTCACTGCCATGACAGTCGGCGACTCTCGCCAGTTCTTCCGGAATTTGAGGTTGACCGCCTATGAATCCAGCGTGGCTCATCGAATCCTGGAAGAGCTGCGCATGCGTCTGGGATTCCTCGACCGCGTGGGCCTGGAATACCTGACGCTGGATCGGCTGGCCGCCACCCTGTCCGGGGGCGAGGCCCAGAGGATTCAGTTGGCGACCTCCCTGGGTTCGTCCCTGGTGGGAGCGCTCTATATCCTGGATGAGCCCTCCATTGGCCTGCATCCTCGTGACAACGCCCGGCTGATCGAGATCCTCAAGAGCCTGCGGGACATGGGCAATACCATCCTTGTGGTGGAGCACGAGCCTGCCATGATCCGGTCGGCGGACCGCATCATCGACATGGGCCCCGGAGCCGGGGAACAGGGGGGACGGGTGGTATTCTCCGGGAACTTCCCCAATCTGATCCATTGCCGCGGTTCGCTCACGGGCAAGTACCTGAGCAGGGAGCTGGAGATCCCCGTCCCTTCTTCCCGTTCTTCTCCCGACAGCCGCTGGTTGAGGCTTTACGGGGCCGAGGAGAACAACCTCAAACGGTTGGACGTGGAAATCCCGCTGGGAATCGTCACCTGCATCACCGGAGTATCCGGTTCGGGAAAGTCGACACTTGCACGGGTGATTACTGGCCTGCTACCGCC
>JAPOZE010000088.1:0-2352 GCA_026706225.1 Acidobacteriota bacterium | reverse complement strand
GGAAAGTCGACATTGGTCCACCAGGTCCTCTACGCGGCCCTGAAGGCACGCAAGGGAGAAGCTCCCGATCGAGGCAACTACCGGCACATGGAGGGCGAGCACTGGATCTCGGACGTGCGGCTGGTGGACCAGTCACCCATCGGCCGAACCCCTCGTTCCAATCCGGTCACCTACATCAAGGCCTTCGATGCGGTTCGAGAGCTGTTTGCCTCGACTCGGGAGGCTCGGGAGCGGCACTTGAGCGCCGGTGACTTTTCCTTCAACCTGCCAGGGGGGCGCTGCGATCATTGCCAGGGCGATGGCACCGTTACCGTGGAGATGCAGTTTTTGGCCGACGTGGAGCTCGTGTGCGAGGAATGCAAGGGGACTCGTTACAAATCGAACTTGCTGGAGGTACGCTACAAGGGCAAGAATATTCACGAAGTGCTGCAGATGACCGTGCGGGAGGCCATGAGCTTCTTCTCCGCCGTCCCCCGGTTGACCAGGAAACTGAGGGTGTTGGAGGATGTGGGGCTGGGTTATCTCCGGCTGGGACAATCCGCCACCACGCTCTCGGGCGGGGAAGCCCAGCGGATCAAGCTGGCCTTTCACCTCTCCCGTCAAGTGGGCAGGCACGCGCTCTACCTGTTCGACGAACCCACCACCGGTCTGCATTTCGACGACGTCCACAAGTTGCTGCGGGCTTTTCGCCGCCTGGTGCGGGCAGGGGCCACGATCCTGGTCATCGAGCACAACCTGGATGTGATCAAGACGGCTGACTGGATCATCGACCTGGGACCGGAGGGGGGCGAGCGGGGAGGCACCGTGGTGGCTGCCGGCCCACCCGAGCGCGTGGCCGCGGCCAAGCGGAGTCATACGGGCCGGTTCCTGCAGGAAGTGCTTGCCGGCAATGGCCAAAGGGTGAACTGAATGGCGATACTCCCGGGCAGTCCAGGACGGCCGGCCCTCCCGCCGCCGGCCGCGGACGGGCTGATTTGCCTCTGGGCAATCCTGCTCGGGGTGGGCCTTGCGGCCAATTCCAGGGCCGGCGGCGCGGTCTCCGATCGCCCGGCGCCGGGGGAGGCGGCTGCGCAGGCGCTGTTGCCTGAGGAAGCCGAGCTGGATTACCTCGGCCTGGCCGAGGTTCACCGCGAGGCCGGGGAGTACCTGCAAGCCATCTCGGCCTACCAACTGGCCTTGATCGAGGATCCTGACGATCCGGTGGCATGGTTTGGCCTGGGGCTGTCTCAGTACGAAGCCGGCCAGGTTCAGGATGCCATCGGCTCCTACAGGGAAGCCCTCAAGAACGATCCGGATCTGTGGCAGGCGGAAATGAACCTGGGGGTGATCTGGTTCAACCGGAAGAACCCCGATCAGGCTCTCACCCATTTCGAGCGGGCCCAGGCCTTGAGCCCGGAGAGCTGGCGGCCCTGCTTCCTGGCGGGAGAGGTCCACCGATTGCGGGAAAACCTGGCGGACGCGGAAGCCAGCTACAAGCGGGCGCTGGGTCTGGCCCGGGCCGGGGCCGATCAGGCCCTCATCCACGAGGCGCTGGTCTCAGTCTATCTCGGGAACAAGGACTATGCCGGAGCAGCCAGGCACGTGCTGGCCACCCGTCCCCATTCGAAGGACCTCCAGGCCAGCGACCGCCGGTTGGCGGGCCTTTACCTGGAGATGGGCCAGGAGGAGAAGGCCCTGGTATATTTGGAGCGCCTGGCCGCCGATCCCTCGGCGGGACCGGAATTGCACGAGACCATCGGTTGGATTCGGGTGGACCGGAAGGACTACGACCGGGGCATGCAATCGCTTGCAATCGCGTTGGAGCGGCAACAGGATCCCAAGCGTCGGGAGGATCTCTCCTTGCAGATGGTCAAGCTCCATATCCGCCAGGAGCAGTTCGAGGAGGCCGTTGCCCTCCTGGAAAGGGAATTGCCCGCCTCCGCCAATCCGGAACCCTATTTTCTGTTGGGATCGCTCCACCTGCAAGCCGGCCGATGGGAGCCTGCCAAAAAAGGGCTGGCTCAGGCTCTGCATCTGGATGCCGACTGCGCCCAGTGCTACAACAAGCTGGGCGCCATTTACATGAAGCAGGAAGACTTTGGCCGGGCCATACCGCTGCTGGACCGCTATCGGGAATTGCAGCCGGAGGAGGCAATGACCTACTTTTACCTGGGAGTTGCCTACGACAGGCTGAGACACTATGGTAAGGCCATCCCGCTGTATGACAAGTTTCTGGAATTGGACCAGGGCCGGCACGACCGGGAGAGCTTTCAGGTCCGCCAGCGGGTGAAGGGCCTGAAAGCTAGAGTAGGGGGAAGGTGACTTGAAACCGATGTCCACCATCGAGGGCGCGCCCCGGCCGTTGGGCCGGAG
>JAPOZE010000246.1 GCA_026706225.1 Acidobacteriota bacterium | reverse complement strand
GATCGCGTCGGAAAACCCCCATTCTTCCAGCCCCTGCCGGCCGTCGATCCCCCGGTGCAACTGCGGGGGGTTTCCGGATTGATTATTGCCCACGTGGTGTTTGCCGGCCGCCATGACGTGATACCCGGCCTCGTCGCGCAGGCGCAGATGGTACTTGGGCAGATCGTCAGGGGGACAGGTGTCGTTGCCCCACACGCGGGTGCGGTCGTACTCCTGCCCTGCCACCAGGCAGGAGCGCGAAGGAGCGCAAACAGGCGATGGACAGACGGTATTGGACAGCCAGATCCCGCGGTCGGCGAGCTGCTCGAGATGCGGAGTGCGCACCGGAATCTCCGGGTTCATCTCGACCCACTCCGGCCGCTGCTGGTCGGTGAGGACGAACAGTATGTTGGGGCGTCTGTCCGGCATGGAAGTCAGGCTGCCTCTCCTTCGGCGGGCGGGGCGGCGATATCGGGCCGCCCCGGATTGTATGGCTCCACGATCGCCTGCTGCAAAGAATAAGAAATATGAGGCACCTATTTCGGACTCCCGGTCAAGGGGCTGAGCCCACCGCAACCCCATCCCGCTGCTCCCCTCTCGACACCACCTCTCCACCGCCATAGACTGACGATCTCTTCAGGCCGCTTTATCGGTCCTGAGCCTTTCCTGTGACCGGCGGCTGAACGGGAGAATCCTCGCCGAGATGAAAGAGAGGGAATCGTGGTTGATACGCCGCTGAAAGTCGGATTCATAGGCTGTGGCGGTATCTCACGGGAGCTCTACGTGCAGATGTATGCCGGCCTGGCAGATATCGCTCAAGTGGTGGCGGTGGCCGACCCGGTGGGTGAGCTGGCCGAGGAGCGGCGCCGGATGTTGACCAATGCCTATCTGGAGGAAGCCTCCCGCCAACGGGTCCTGGCTGACAAGGGCTGGAGTCCACAGGAACGCAAGGCCAACCGCGAGACTCACCTGAGGAAAGCCGAGGCGGCCGGGACCGCTTCCGGTGTGTCGATAAGGAAATACCGCACCCATGAGGAGTTGCTGAACGACGACGAGGTGCAGGTGGCGGTTGTTCAGACGCCGCCTCCTGTAAGGGCCGAGCCCGTGGTGGCAGCCGCCGAATCGGGCCGGCACGTCTTCAGCGAAGGGCCCATGGCCCCCAGCGTCGAGGAGGCGGATGCCATAGTTGCGGCGGTAAGCAAGGCAGGGGTCAAGTACGTTTCGCAGTGCTTCCCCCGCTACACCCGGGCGATGGCCCTGGCCCGGAGTGCGGTGGAGAGCGGCAGACTGGGTGAGATGGGCAGCGCCAGGGTCGAGATGAACAACTATCGCCCGCAGAGCTACTTCGACCCGGACTCACCTTCCGGTCACTGGCAAGGCAGTTGGGAAGGTGAAGGAGGGGGCGCCGTGTTCCATCAGGGCAGGTACGTCATAGACCCGTTTCTGTGGGTGGTCGGGTCCCGGGTCGTGGAGGTCTTTGCCTACTCCGGACCTGTGTTGCGCCGGGTTGAACACGACAGCCTCAGCCAGGCAGTGGTCCGCTTTGCCAACGGTGCTACAGGCAGCATACACGCCTCCCTGATTACCCACCGCCAACCCCGCGGCCATCGAAGCCGCATCGAGATATCGGGGCGGGACGCTTCCCTCCTGGTATTACCGGAAGAGAACGCTCCTCCCGATCTTACCCAGGCCAGCACATCCTTCGCCTCGGCAGACAATCCCGCTGCCCTGGAGGAACTGGAGGCGCTGAGGGCGGGTGTGGCGCAGATCCCCGAGCAGATAACCCAGGAATACCAGACCCGGCTGTTCCTGGAAAGCATCGTCGACAATTCGGAACCCCGTGTGCCCATCGAGGTACCGCGTCATCACGTGGAGCTGGTGCGGGGAATCTACAAGTCGGCCGAGGAACGCCGGCCGGTCACGCTTCCGCTGGACAGGGACGATCCCTTCTACAGCAGGAAGGGACGCCTGACCCATGGGGTTCAGCGAGGCGAGTGACGAGCAAGATGAGCGATGAGGAATAAAAGCATGCACGCGGCAATCCTCACCGAGGAGCTGGGATGGCACCGCACGGGCTGGGCGATCCGACTCGGCCACAGCGACAGCATTTCGAAGGTCTTTCTCTCCGATCCATCGGGGAAGAATGCAGACCTGGTGAGTCAGGCAGTCGGAGACAAACTGGGCGGCGTCTACTCCTCTCCGGAAGAACTCCTCGAGCAGCACAAGATCCAGATGGCCGTGGTGACCATGGCTCCTTCGAGGATGCCGGACGCCGTTCTGGCAGCCCTGGAGGCTGGCGCCCATGTCCTTGTGGAGAAACCCGGCGCCACCAGCCCGGACGCCTATGCACCCCTGGTAGAACTGGCGAACGCTCGGGGGCTGCTCCTCACCATGGCGCTGATTGCAGACTCCCCCGTGGTACGCGAGGCGGCCAGGATTGTGTCGGAAGGTACCCTGGGCCGCATCTACGGCATGAACTACCTGAGCATGGACCACCAGAGGTGGCGGCGGCGCCATGACTTCGGTTGGGTGTTTTCCGGGGAGCAGGCGGGTGGAGGGATCCTGAGCCATCTCGCATGCCATTACCTTCATTCCATGCGCCGCATACTCGGGGAGGAGATCGTGGAAGTGACGGGCTTTGCGGACGTCGTGTGCGGGGAGCCGCTGGAAGTGGAGGACACCATAGTGCTGTGCGTCCGTTTTGCCGGCGGCGCCGTGGGTGTTCTGCACAGCGGCTACTGGGGGCCGACTCCTTACCAGCCTGTGGAAACGGAGGTCCAGTCCATCAGCCCGGCCGGTACTCTGATCATGAGCGACTCGGTCAAGCCGGCGCTCCTTCCCGAAGACCGGAGCTCCGCCCAGTCACGCGGCTTCAGGTTGTGGGGTGAAAGGGGCTGCATTTCCGCGAATTCCGACAGCGGGCAGTTCACGCTCGACCTTCAAGCCGACCTCAAGGGCGGTACCGGGCATCTGGGCGAACCCTCGGACCGGCACGTCATCAAACGCTGGGAGACCAATCTCAGCCACGCGGTAGGACCCGAAGGGGAGGACCCTTTCTTTCAAGCCTTCCTCGATGCCGTCCGTGGAGAGTGTGATCCGCCCAACTCCAACGAGGAC
>JAPOZE010000152.1:879-3099 GCA_026706225.1 Acidobacteriota bacterium | reverse complement strand
ACCCTCAGTTTCCTGGTCAACCGGGGGACGGCGGAGAAGAAGCTCATGGCCTCCCTCACGGTCATCTGCAGCACTTCGTGGATATTCTTGCCTTTGTAGCGCACCTCCAGCAAGCTCGATTTGTAGCGAGTCCCCTTGCATTCCTCGCACACCAGCTCCACGTCGGCCAGGAACTGCATCTCCACGGTAACGGTGCCGTCTCCCTGGCAGTGATCGCAGCGCCCCCCCGCCAGGTTGAAGGAAAAGTCACCGGCGCTCAGGCGTCGCTCCCGGGCCTCCCGGGTCGAGGCAAACAGCTCGCGGACGGCATCGAAGGCCTTGATGTAGGTGACCGGATTGGAACGGGGAGTCCGGCCGATTGGTGACTGGTCCACCAGCCGGACGTCCGAGATCCAGTGCTCTCCCTCCATGCTCCGGTAGTTGCCGCGATCCGGAGCTTCCCCCTTGCGGGCCTTCAGCGCCGCGTAGAGCACCTGGTGCACCAATGTCGACTTCCCCGAGCCGGATACTCCGGTGACGCAGGTGACAATTCCCAGCGGGATCTCCACGTCCAGTTGTCTTAGATTGTTCTCCTCGGCCCCGTAGAGCCTCAACCAGCGACTGTCGGGAGATGACCGGGACGAAGGCACGGGGATCTCCAGTTCCCTGCTCAGGTATTTTCCCGTGAGCGAACCGCGGCAATGGATCAGGTTGGAGAAGTCCCCGGAGAAAATCACCCGTCCCCCCTGTTCCCCCGCTCCGGGACCCATGTCGATGATGCGGTCCGCGGATTGGATCATGGACGGCTCGTGCTCCACCACCAGGATGGTATTGCCCATGTCCCTCAGGCTCTTGAGGATCCCGATCAGCCGCGCGTTGTCCCGCGGATGCAGGCCGATGGAGGGTTCGTCCAGGACGTAGAGCGCACCCACCAGGGAGGAGCCCAGGGAGGTGGCCAGTTGAATCCTCTGGGCTTCGCCCCCGGAAAGGGTGGCGGCCAGGCGGTCCAGGGTCAGGTATTCCAGACCCACCCGGTAGAGGAATCCCAGGCGCATGCGCAGCTCTTCCAGAATGCGATGGGCCACGCTGGATTCATAGTCGGTCAGCCTCAGGTTCCGAAAGAACAGGCGGGCCTCGCCGACGGTCATGGCGGTGATCTCGCCGACTTCCCTGCCGGCAATCTTGACGGCCCGGGCTTCCGTGCGCAGCCGGGACCCGCCGCAGCTCAGGCAACGGGTGTATCCGCGGTAGCGGCTCAGGAACACGCGGATATAGAGCTTGTACTTCTTGGTTTCCAGGTAGTCGAAGAAACGCCTGATGCCTCGAAAATTCTCGTCCCCGGCATTGATCAGGTCCTTCTGCCGGGGGAGCAGGTCGCGGTAGGGGACTTCCCAGGGAATGCCGTGGCGCTGGGCAAAGCGCTTGAACTCGGCCCGCAGCCTCCGATAGCGGGGCTTGGTCCAAGGCTCGATGGCCCCCTCCCGCAGGCTTTTCTCGGGATGGGGGATCACCCGCTTCAGGTCGATGTCCATGGTGTTGCCGAATCCCTGGCAGCGGGGACAGGCGCCAAAGGGGTTGTTGAAGGAGAACAGGCGGGGCTCGGGTTGCTCGTATGCGATATGACACCGCCGGCAGACGAATCCCTCGTTGAAAGAGAACCGGGTGCCCGCCGCCGCTCCCCCCTCCCCGGAATCGAGAGCCGCCGAGTCCGGACCTGCATCGGTCCGACCCACCACTTCGGCCAGCGCGTGACCCGTACCCTCCCGGTAGCAGATTTCCAGCGAGTCGGCCAGGCGCTGGCGCAACTCCGGCCCCACAACGACCCGATCGACCAGAACCTCCAGCGGTGCGGCAAAGTCCAGGTCCAGCAGCGACTCGGGGTCGGACAGCTCGTAGATGCGACCCTCCCGGTAGAGGCGGTTGAAGCCATGCCGGCGCAGGTCTCGCAGCACGATCTTGAGAAGCTCCGGTTCCCGCCCTCCGGAGCGCGGCTTCGAGGTCGACCGACTCTTTTTCAGCTCCTGGAAACGACGATAGTGGCCAAAGGGGAACAGGATATGAAGACGGGTTCCCTCGGGGAGGGCCATCAGGCGGCTGACCGCCTGGTCCAGGACGTCTTTCTTGACCTCGGTTCCGCACTGCCAGCAGAAGGTGCGGCCGATTCGGGCGAAGAGCAGGCGCAGGTAATCATAGATTTCGGTCACGGTTCCCACCGTGGAGCGTGGATTGCGCAGGCTGTTC
>JAPOZE010000152.1:0-869 GCA_026706225.1 Acidobacteriota bacterium | reverse complement strand
GGCTGTTCTTCTGCTTGATGGCAATGGCGGGCGAGATCCCCGACACCTCCTCCACGTCGGGTTTCCGGATGCGCTCCAGGAACTGGCGGGCGTAGGCCGAGAGCGATTCCACGTAGCGACGCTGCCCCTCGGCATAAATGGTGTCGAAGGCCAGGCTGGACTTCCCCGATCCGCTGACGCCGGTGATCACCGTAAGGCTTTCGTGAGGGATGCGGCAGTCCACGTTCCTGAGATTGTGAACCTTGGCGCCTCGAACTTGAAGAACTTCCCGGTCCATGGGATGGAGGGGTTGAATGGGTAATCGCTTCAGGGGCTTACGGTGAACGCTGGCAGGCTGGGCCGAACAGATCAGTATAGGGGCGGGGTCCCGGGTTGTCAAAACGCGTGTATCATAGGGGAACACATGGAGCCGCTCCCCCTTTCCATTGTCATCCCCGCCTACAACGAAGCGGAACGCATCGAGCAGACCCTGGAGACGGTGCGCGACTACCTGCGGAGCCGGTCCCTGCGGGCGGAGGTCCTGGTGGTCAACGACGGGTCCCGGGACCGGACGGGTCCCCTGGTAGCCGCCTGCGCCAGGCGTTGGTCCGCTCTGCGCCTGCTGGACAACCCTCGAAACCTGGGCAAGGGGTTCAGCGTCAGAAACGGCGCGCTCGAAGCCAGGGGACAGGTGGTGTTGATCACCGACGCCGACCTGTCCGCGCCCATCGACGAAATGCCCAAGCTGGTCGACCCCATTCTCGGCGGGGACCGGGACCTCACCCTCGGTTCCAGGGCTCTGGACCGTTCCCTCATCGGCGTTCGCCAGTCGGCCTTCCGGGAGTACGCCGGGCGCCTCTTCAACGGGCTGGTGCAACTCCTGACCGGCC
>JAPOZE010000376.1 GCA_026706225.1 Acidobacteriota bacterium | reverse complement strand
TGCGCCCCGGGTGAAAGCGGTAGATTCTGAGTTCGTAGATCATTCCGGGGTTCCTTTCTCGGCCGCGGGGAAGGGTTCCAAGCTAATCGATCAGAGGCACGGCCCGGACCGGCGATCCGTCTCCCTCCCGGAAAGTCTTCAGGGACTCCTCGACCGTGTACTCCTTCAAGGTGCCGGTGCTTCCCCTCATGAAGTCTCCTGGTGTTGCGATTGGGAATCGAGTTCTCCCGCCAACGGTTTGGATACCCCTGAACTCTTTGGCTTTCTCGAGTCAGTCAACGAGCTTCCCAAACGCAACGGTTGCAACCCGGTGCGGGGATTTAATGGTTCTTGGGCAGCGAATTATGTTCCCCCGCCAAGAACGTGTCAAGGAAGGGAGGGCCGCGCTGCCCCTTGACGGACTACCGGAATTCACCGACGACTGGCCGCAGGAAAGGAATCTTGCCGTCTTTCTTCGTGTCCCTTCGTCGTCCTTCGTGTCCCTTCGTGCATTTCTCTTTCCCTTGGTGGACGATCCTGCTCCCCTAGTGCAGATACGCCGAGGGCGCCTCGGCCGCCTTGAGCCCGGCCGGCATCAGCAGCGCCGCCAGCGCCTGGCCCGTATGGGAGCCCGGAACCCGGGCCACCTCTTCCGGAGTCCCCTGGGCAACGATCCGTCCCCCCTGTTGGCCACCCTCCGGACCCAGGTCGATGATCCAGTCAGCCGTCTTGATGACGTCGATCTGGTGCTCGATGACGATCACGGTGTTGCCCCGATCGGTCAGGCGGTGGAGCACCTCCAGGAGCCTCTTGACATCCTCGAAATGCAGGCCCGTGGTGGGTTCGTCCAGGATGTAGAGGGTCCGTCCCGTCGCCCTTCGACTCAGCTCCCGAGCCAGCTTGATCCTCTGGGCCTCGCCTCCGGACAGGGTGGTCGCCGACTGCCCCAGGTGGACATACCCCAGTCCGACCTCGCTCAGCGTCTGAAGCTTCATGCGGATCGAGGGGACGTTGGCCAGAATTTCGAGCGCTTCGTCCACCGAGCTTTCCAGCAGATCGGCAATGGAGCGCCCCTTGTAGCGGACGGTCAGGGTCTCGCGATTGTAGCGGCGCCCCCGGCAGACGTCGCACTGGACGTAGACATCGGGGAGAAAGCTCATCTCGATGCGTCTCAGGCCGTCCCCCTGGCAAGCCTCGCAGCGCCCCCCCTTGACGTTGAAGCTGAATCGGCCCGGTTTGTAGCCGCGCTCGCGCGACTCCGGCAGCGAGGCGTACAGTTCGCGGATGGCTGTAAACAGGCCGGTATAGGTGGCGGGATTCGAGCGGGGCGACCGCCCGATGGGTTGCTGGTCGATCTCGATGACCTTGTCGATCAGAGTGGCGCCGGAAAGACTCCGGTGCCGGCCGGGCTCGGCCAGCGAACCGTACAGCCGCTTGGCCAAGGCGCGGTAAAGGATGTCATTGACCAGAGAGGATTTGCCGGAACCGGAGACTCCGGAGACGACCGTAAACAGACCCAGGGGAAAGCGCACGCTGATTCCCTTCAAGTTGTTCTGGCGGGCGCCCCGGACGACCACGGCCTTGCCGTCGCCCCTGCGCCGGTGGCCGGGAACCGGAATCTCCAGCTCTCCTGAAATGTAGCGGCCGGTCAGGGAACGAGGATTGTGCGATATCTCCGCTGCGGTGCCCTTGGCAATCAGATCGCCTCCGGACTTGCCGGCTCCCGCACCCAGATCAACCACGAAATCGGCCAGGCGGATGGTGTCCTCGTCATGCTCGACCACCAGCACGGTATTGCCCAGATCCCTGAGATGCTGCAGCATTTTCAGCAGGCGCCGGTTGTCGCGATGGTGCAGCCCGATGGAGGGCTCGTCCAGGACGTAGAGCACCCCTCGAAGCCTGGATCCGATCTGGGTGGCCAGCCGGATCCTCTGAGCTTCCCCCCCGGAAAGGGTCGAGGCGGAACGGTCGAGACTCAGATATTCCAGACCCACCGCGCACAGGAACTCGACGCGGTCGATCACCTCCTGCACCACCCGGCCGGCCACGGTCTCTTCCCGGGGGGTCAGCTTGAGGCTTCGGATCACCTGCAGGGTGTTCGCCAGGGGAATAGCGGTCAGGTCCGCAATGGACAGCCGGGCCACCTTGATGGCCAGGCTCTCGGGTCGCAGTCGCCGCCCCCCGCACGCCGAGCAGGGCCTGGGAGTCAGAAAGGCTTTCAACCGCGTCGCATGGGTCTCCTCGTGGTGGCCCCACTCCTTGAGCTGCTGCAGAATGCCCGCTTCCAGAGCCGGCGAACCCCCGACGCCGTTCCAGACGGCGGCACGCACCTTGGACGGCAGTCTCTGGTAGGGCAGGCTCATATCCACCTTGAAATGGGCGGCGACGCCCTTGAGAAATCGCCTCGGACTCGCGGGCAAACGGTTGCTCCAGGGAGCCAATCCCCCGTTGAGCAGCGACCTGGACGGGTCCGGAACAATCTTGACCGGATCCAGCTCCAAACGGGTGCCCAGACCCGAACAGCTCGGACAGGCTCCATAGCGGCTGTTGAAGGAGAAGGTCCTGGGCTCGACCGCCGGGATGGAAATGCCGCAGTCGACGCAAGCCAGCTTCTCCGAATAGAGGCGCTCCTGACCGTTGACCACCGCAATCAGCACGATGCCCCGGGTCAACTTCATGGCCGCCTGAATCGCGCTCTCTACCCGGCGCTCGATGCCGGGCTTGATCAACAGGCGGTCGACCACAACCTCGATGGTGTGATTCTTGTGCCTCTCCAGGCGAATCTCCTCATCCAGCGGCCTCAGCCGGCCGTCGATCCGGGCCCGGACAAACCCCTGGCCGGCCAGGTCCTCCAGGAACTGGCGGTATTCCCCCTTGCGGCCGCGCACCACCGGGGCCAGCACCATGATTCGTTCCCCCGGGGGAAGCTCCTGAATCCGCTCCAGAATCTGCCGAATCGACTGGCGGGCCACCAATCGGCCGCACCGGTGGCAGTGGGGAACCCCGATGGAGGAGTAAAGCAGACGAAGATAGTCGTAGACCTCGGTGATGGTGCCGACGGTGGAAAGCGGGCTGCGGCTGGTGGTCTTCTGCTCGATGGAAAGGGCCGGGCTGAGTCACTC
>JAPOZE010000610.1 GCA_026706225.1 Acidobacteriota bacterium | reverse complement strand
GGCCTTGGCGTGGAGGTCCCAGCCGTCGTGGGTGATGAACACGTAGCGGGTGCCGGCCTCTGCCGCGACCAGGTTGCGCCCCAGGATGCAGGCATCCCCCAGGGCCGAGGACCCGTAGCGTTTGCGTTCCTCCGTCTCCAGCTTGAAGACGCCCCGGACCTCGGGCGCCATCATGATGGAGTGGGCCTCCCCGTAGTAGGATCGGAACTCTTCGATCGGGCGCGAGCTCCCCGTCGACGAAACCGGATGTCCCTGCTCCAGCCGGCTCAGCAGGTCCCACCGTCGCAGGAAGCGTTCCCGTTCGCCATCCTCCAGCAGGAAGTGGCGGCTCTCCTGGGTATTGAAGCCCAGGGGACCGTACTTGGGTTCCAGACAGCCGGCGCCCACCAGGCCGGCGCCGCTGGTGATGTTGTAGTTCATGGCCACGAAGGGAGGGAGAAAGTCGCCGGGCTTGCGGCGGGCTTCCATTTCGTAGGCGATGACGGATCCCAGGGAGGGCATTTCGGCCCGCCGGGCCGGGCTGACCGGGTGAGCCACCTGCAGGACGTACTGGGCCCGGGAGTGGCCGGCTTCCCAGGCCTCCACCGAACGCAGGATGGCCAAATCGTCCAGCTTCTCGGACAGCCGGGGGAACAAGGCGTAGGGCAGCTTCAACATTCCGCCCTTGACCGTCCGCACGTCGAAGTCCGCCGGCGTGTAGCGCCCCTCCTTGAAGTCGAAGGTGTCGATCTGGCTGGGCCCGCCGTCCAGAAAGAGAAAGATGCAGTAGTCGGCGCTGCCCCGGGGGTTCACCTTTCGGGCCGCCCGAAGGTTGAGCGGGTCCATCATGGGGGACAGGCAGAAACAGGTGGCCGTGGCGGCCCCGGCGCGAATGAAGCCTCGCCGGGTCAAGTGGGGAATGCGGGTCATGGCTTCTTCCATGGGTCCGGTTCCTCTCCTAGAGGTTGAACAGAAACTCCTTGGTGTTGAGCAGGCTCCACAGCAGGTCCTCGGCTCCGGACTCGCGGTAGCGTTCGATCTGGGCCACTCCCAGACGCCGTTCCTCTTCTCGCGGGAGCCGGCCCAGAGTCGCCAGGAAGAGTTCTTCCACGATGGACTGGTTGCTCTTTAGGGGCTCCTGCTTGAGCAACGCTTTCAGCCGGCCCCTGTCCGCCTGAACCTTCTCCTTGATCAGGTCGCTGTTCAGCAACAGCGAGGCCTGCACGGTCGAGCCGGCCAGGCTCTTGTCGGCCACGTCGCGGTTGCTCCGGCCAAAGGCGGCCAGAAAGACCTTCAGCTCGCCTTGCAGGTCGTAGGGCCCCCGGGTCTGCATCACGTACCTGACCTTGAGGTCGGTGCCCATGATGGGGATCTCGGGGTAGACCCCGGTGGCCTGACAGAGGCTGTCGTGGAGTTGGGCCGCCGAGAGGCGCCGGGCATTGCGCCGGGCGAAATAACGGGCGTACTCGGGGCGCCACCGGCCGGGAAACCGGCTGGAGAGCTGATAGGCGCTCGACTTGGCGATCCGCCGGATGATGGCCCGCAAGCTGAAGTCGCTCCGGGCGAAGTCTTTCCCCAGGGCGTCCAGCAGTTCCGGGTGGGTGGGCTGGATGGTCCAGGGAGCCGGCGGGGGATTGTCGGGGTCCTGCCGGGCCAGGTCGAACTCGAAGGGAGGATCGACGATGCCCACCCCCATCAGCTCCGTCCAGATCAGGTTGGCGGTGGCCCGGGCAAACTGGGGATGGGAGGTTAGCATGCGGGCGTAGGCCCGGCGAAGGTCCTCTTCCGGCCTGGCCCGCTCGCCGTCGAGCAGGAAGGTGGGAGTGGTGTCCGCCGAATAGCGCTTCATGCGCTTGACGCTGGGGTACTTCAAATCATAGCGGTGCGGGGCGTCCTGCACGGGAAACTCCTGGCCGATCCCGAAGCCGCGGGACATCCGCATGCCCCCGAAAAAGGAGGCTTGTCGCCAGAACTCCTCCCGTTTTTTTTGGCTGAGCCAGAGGTTGATCTTTTCCAGGTGGTAGGCGCCGTCGTGGCAGGCGATGCACTCCAGGTTGATCCCCAGGAAGTTCCTGGTGCTGCTGATGGCGATGTCCTCGATGCTGTCCTCGTGGTTGACGCCCAACCCGTCGGCATCGTCGGCGTGGTTCCTGGCCAGATAGTTGGCGGGCGCCGACTCCCAGTTGGAGCGGGCCGTGGCCGTCAGCATCTCGGTGACCAGTTGATCGTAGGGCACATCCAGCAGCAGGGCCGTATTGAGGTAGTCCCAGAAGAGGTTTCGACCCTTGGGCCCGACCTCGCCCTGGGTGGTGCGAAAGAGATCGCACAGAAAATAGGTCCAGCGATCCAGGTAGGGGTGGGAGGGGTGGTCTGCGGCGGCGGGGTCCACCCGGGCGCCGGTCAGCTCGTCGATGAGCCGGGACCGCTTGTCGGGATCGGTGTCCTTCAGAAAGCTCCGCACCTTGTCGACTTCCGGCAGGCGGCCGATCAGGTCCAGGTGGGCTCTGCGCAGGAACTCGGCGTCCGAGGACAGGGGGGCGTGGGGGATCCCGTCCCGCTCCAGCTTGTCGAAGATGAAGTCGTCGATGTAGTTGTTTCGGCGGACCGGAGGCGAATCTTGCGGACCGGCCAGGCCGGCTGTCACCCGGCTGGTGACCTCATCCAGCTCCGCCCGGCTGCCGGACCCCGGCTTGGGCGGATGGGGCTTCTTGCTTTCCTTGTCCTCGGGCTGACCGAAGAGCGCCAGGGCGACGACGAGTAGCGGCAGCAGCAGTAGAGGTAGCTTCATGGCTTACGCCCTTCGTCCGGAGGCCGAAAAACCTTGGGGCGAAGGGGTCCAGGAGACGATTTCCTGAAATTTTATCAGGATTTTGCCGAAGTTTGAAACGGTCTTGTGTGCGTGCAATGGGCATGACTTCCGGAAAAGATTCGTCACCCCATTCATGGCGCACGCCCCATTCCCCGGAGGATCTACCCCCTGCTCCTCAGCATGGTCACTCCCTGCGCCCCCAGCAGCAGCGGCAGGGCGGCGTCGATCACTGCCCAGATTACCGATACGGCATCCGGCCCTACCGCGGTATAGGCGGGGCTCAGCAGGTTGAACCAGTTGAAAAAAAAGAGGATGCCGATGAACAGCAGCC
>JAPOZE010000538.1 GCA_026706225.1 Acidobacteriota bacterium | reverse complement strand
TTCGAGGAGCTGCTCTCCCGCTATGAAACCGACGGCATCGAGCTGAATCTGACCTCGTCCACGCCCTTCTGCCGCTTCGACCAGGCCGGGGAGCTGGCCCCGGTGATGACCCAATGGATCCGGGAACTGCGCAAGGTGGCCGACAAGGCCCAGCAGGCGCAGGGGCGGCGAAAGCGCATCTACGCCCGCGTCCCCGCCCACCCGGACGCCTGGAAGCTGGTGGGCTACGAGGTCCCCACCTGGATTTCGGAGAACCTGGTGGACGGTCTCTTCTGCGAGGGCAGCTACACCGAGGACGAGGGAATCGTGCAGGACGTGGATTGCAGCCAGGTAGTGAAGCTCACCCGGGGGACCGGAACCCGTGCCTACTTTTCCATGCACAACGGGCTCGGCCGGCAGTTTGCCCGCTGGGCCACCCCCGAAATGGTCTGGGCCGGCGCCGCCACCGCCTACGATCAGGGAGTGGACGGCGTCGCCATGGCCGACCACCTCTGGACCCCCCAGGGATGGCCCTGGACGGCCCAGGAATACGATACCCTGCGCCTGCTGCCCCATCCGGAACTACTGGCCACTGCCGACAAGCTCTACATGGTTCGGACCCGCAAGGAACGGGACACCTCCATGGATTGGTTGCCCGACCGGACCCTGGGTCTACCCCAGGAGATTGCCGAAGGGGCCTCGACCGAGGTTTCCTTTCCAATGGCCGATGACATCGAGCACTGGCGAAAGCTGGGACGGGTTCGCTCGGTGGTCCTGAGGGTGCGCCTCGGAGGCATCATCCCGACCATCGATCAGGTCAGGGTCGAGTTCAACGGCCAGGTGCTCCCCGATTCCATCCTGCAGAAGGTGGACATGACCTACCGGCTGGTGGGCCAGGATTCCCTCTCCCATTCCATCGGACCCTACGGATACGGCTACGACTACCACCTGGGTCCGGAGTTCACGCCCAGGAAGGGGCGCAACAGGCTGAAGGTCACCGTCCTGAAGCGGGACCGCGACATCAAGGGGGACCTCTCCCTGGACCGCGTCGACTGCAGAGTGGCCTATCGACGCCACCGCCACTTCGAAGAGCGGCCCATTGAGTATTGAGGGCTGATGCGTTCCAAGGACTGGGGCCGGCCTCAGCCGGCAAGTGTGTGATAGACCGGTTGGAGCCGCTGTTGGATCTCCCGGTAGCGACGGAAGAGCGCGGTGTAGCCTCGGGCCCGCTCCGGATCGGGTGAAACGAGTTCCAACTCCTGCCGGGACCCGGCCAGCGCCTGGGAGACGTCCGGGTAGAGGCCGATTCCCACCAGCCCCAGCAGCGCCGCGCCGTAGGCGGAGTCCGTCACCCGAGAAACCTGCAGGGGCTTCCCCAGCACGTCGCAGACGATCCGGGTCCACAGCCTGCCCGCCGTGCCGCCGCCCACCACCGTGATGGTCCCCCGCGGGCCCCCCAGGTCATCCAGCACCCGCAGCGCGTCCCGCAGGGAGAAGGCCGTGCCCTCGTAGGCGGCCCGAACGAAGTGCTCGGGCCGATGGCCGAAGGTGGCCCCGGTAAAGCTGGCCCGCAGCCGGCCGTCCCAGTAGGGGCAGCGCTCGCCGGAAAGGTAGGGGTGGAAGAACAGCCCCTCGGCCCCCTGCGGAACGGCTTCCACATCCGGATCCCACTCCTGGAAGGTCCCCGGACGGCCGGCGCCGACGCTCCGAAACACCCACTGGAGGGCTGAGGTGCAGGAGTTGGTGCCGGCCTGAGAGTACCAGAGCGGGGGCACCGGATGAGGGTAGGTGATGAGCCCGGGGTGAGGGTGGGCCTCCTCCAGCACCAGGTGAATTCCTCCCGCCGTGGCCAGCCGCAGCAGGCAGTCGCCGGGCCGCACCACCCCGGCTCCGTAGGTCTCGGCCGCGCTGTCCAGGGTCCCGTTGACCACCGGCACCCCGGCGGGGATTCCCAGGTCCCGGGCTGCAGTCGCCGCCAGCGAGCCGACCCGGGCCGTGGAAGGAAGCACCTGGGGCAGCACCTCGGCGCTCAGCCCCAGCGGCTCCAGCAAGGGCCCGGACCACCCCCCCGTTTGAGCGTCCAGGAGCATGGAGGACAGCGCGGTGGCGGGATCGGTCGTCCAGCGGCCCGTGAGCCATTTCGACAGGGTGTCCTTGGAAAGGGCCACCCGGTCGACCCTGGACCAGACCTCCGGTTCCCGGCGTCGCACCCACAGCAACTGGGGCAGGGTCCAGGTGGGAGAGACGCTGTTGTGAGACAGCCTGAAGATCTCCTCGCCCCGCTGAGACTTCAGCTCCTCCACCTCGTTCAGGGAGCGCTGGTCATACCACAGGATGGCGTTTCTGAGGGGATTGCCGCCGGCATCCAGCAGCACCGGAATGTGGGCGGCGCTGGAAAGGCAAATGCCGCCGACCCGGTCGGATGGGACAGGGCCTTCCGAGAGAAGACGGCGGGTGGCCGCGGTGACTGCAGGCACCCAGTGTCGGGGGTCCTGTTCGGCCCATCCGGCCCGCGGGGTGAGGGTGGGATAGCCGGCGCTCCGCGCCCCCAGGTGACGTCCGGAGGCGTCAACCGCGCACACCTTGCAGGAGGAGGTTCCCAGGTCGATCCCCAAGAGGTAGGGAGGGGGACCAGGCTGGCTGGTGTCGGCGCTCATCAGACCTCGGTATACAGCCCGGAAACCGGCTCATGACCGGAGACGGCGCGGCGGGTGGACGGCTCCGGGGCAGGCCGAGCCGCCTTATCGGGTCGGCTCCGCCCGGTCCACCCGGGTCAGACCGTGCCGCTCCAGGAATTCAGTGATGATGGTATGGGCCCGCAGAGTCTCTTCGGGATTGAAGGGCCCGTGGGGCCCCTCGGGTATGGTCACCAGGCGATTGGGAACACCGGCCTCGGTCAAGGCCCGGTGCAACCGAACCGCCTGCTGGTAGGGCACCAGCGGATCGTTCTCTCCGTGAACCGTCAGGATGGGGGGCAGCCCCGGGCGGACGTAGGTCAGCGGAGAGACCTTTTTGGCCAGCGACTCCCTGTCCGGCCGTACTCCCAGCCAACGGAGGGCATATCCCTGAACGTTGTCGCCCTGGATCAGATCCAGCACGTCGGTGATGCCGTACCAGTTGACGATGGCCGCCACCTTGGGCTC
>JAPOZE010000015.1 GCA_026706225.1 Acidobacteriota bacterium | reverse complement strand
GGCGGCGCCGAAGGATTGGAAGGCGGCGTGGGAGGTGACGAGGGAGCGCTGGCCTTCGGGCACGGAGCGCATGCCTTCGCCGTGCTGTCGTCCACGTCTTCATCGCGACCGGTGAACGACACGGGCTGGAAGGCGATGGTTTGGATCTTGTCGACGTTGCGAGCGGCGAAATCGACGATGGACCCGATCCCCTGGTTGTTGACGCCGTTGACGATGGTGGTCACCAGGGTAGTCTTCATGCCCACCTTGGCCATGTTTTCGATGGCCTGCAACTTGACGTCGAACAAGTTGCCGACGCCGCGATGACTGTTGCTGTCTTCGCAGGTGCCGTCGAATTGCAGATAGGCTCCGTGAAGGCCCGCCTCATGGGCCTGCTGGGTGAACTCCTCGCTCTGGGCGAAGCGAATCCCGTTGGTAGCCGCCAGAACCCGGTAGAATCCGATCTTCTTGGCGTAGGCCACGGCTTCGATGAAGTAGGGGGACAGGGTCGGTTCTCCCCCGGAGAAGAGGATGATCACCTGGCGCCGTGGCTTGTAGGAGACGGCACGGTCCAGGATGGCCTTGATGTCTTCAAATTCCGGTTGGTGAACATAGCCGACCTGGTTGGCATCCATGAAGCAGGGATTGCACATCATGTTGCATCGGTTGGTCAAATCCACCGTCAGCACGGCGCCCCGTCCGAACTTGATGCTGGAGTTTCCGTGGCTGTGGACGTGGTCGTCCTCGGAGCAACGGAAATCCCGTCCGAAGAAGAGACCTTCGATTCGGCGGGTAAATTCGGGGCTGGTGGAAAGCACGTCTTCGAAAGGTCCGTGCTTGTCGCACACCTTTCTCATGAGCACCTTGCCGCCCTCTTCCACAATCTGGGCCTTGATTTCACCCGGGTGTCCCGACATCAGGGTTGAGAGGTCGGCTTCGCCGTTGATGATGGCGTTGCGGACCTCGGGCACGCAGCGCGGGCACAGGGAGTCGGTAATCCTGGGGAATCCCAGGGTGGGAGCCGAGCGCTCACGGCTCTTGAGCATTTTGCCTGGAGCCCAGCGGGGGGTTGGGAGTTGTCCCTCCGGGAGGTTTCGATTGACGGCCTGAAAGGTCTTCCAGGTCAGATCGGCGACACCGGAGAGAAAAGACGATCCCGAAAGCTGGTGCCACCAGCTTCGGTTCCGACCCTCTCTAAACATGTGGTCTGTGTACATCAACGCCTCCGGGACTGAGGGAATCGGGACCGCACACTACCCAGGCAGGATGGTAAGGGCCGTAAACGAATCACAGGCCTTTGGTTACCCCGCAACAAGTTAACAACTTCGAGTTGGCAATGTCCAGCAAAAACTGTCTGCCGAGTACTTCCCGGATGATGTCGGCCAGCCGTGTCCGAATTGGCCGCCGGCGCCCCGGCTGTCGGGTGGGAAATGCGGGCTACGGTCCCCGGGAATGGAGCCGACGAGCGGGATTGAACCGCTGACCTGTCGATTACGAATCGACCGCTCTACCAGCTGAGCTACGTCGGCCCGAGCCGGATGGGCTTGCCGGCACAAGAAAATGCCCACCCCGAGGGGTGGGCATTTTCAAAGAGGAGAGGGTTGACTAAGCAAGTCAATACCCACCATTAACCCGAAATTATAGTGGGTTCAGGCATTTGATGTCAAGCGGATTTTTGAAATTATTGGACTTGAGCCAGGAACCAAAGAAAATCTCCAAATGGATTAAACTCCGTGTCTTGGATTGTTCAATGGGGATCCCCGCTTCAGTTTCCCTACAGGGTGGGTATTGAGTCATGACCCGGTTCGAGCAGGAAAAATGGCAAGCCAGGTATGCCACCCTGCCTTCCGGTGGGCTTCCCGACAAGCCTCCAGCCCCGTGGCTGCGCCGTTGGAGCCGGGTGGTTCCGCGCGGACGGGTGGTTGATCTGGGCATGGGACTGGGAGGAAACGCCTTGTACCTGGCTGCCAGGGGAGCTTCGGTACTGGGGATCGATATCTCGGAACGTGCTGTCAGGGCACTGCGTCAGACAGCCCTGAACCGTGGCCTGCGGCTCGAGCTGATCGTTGCCGATCTGGATGTCTTCCCGCTGCCGGTGAATCGTTTCGATGCGGTCCTTTGCTTCTTCTACCTGAATCGCCATCTTTTCCCCAAAATCAGGAGCAGCCTCAAACCCGGGGGCGTCTTCCTCATGGAGGCCTTCGTGACCGATCCGCAACGGCCGGAAAAGGACCAACCCCGTTATCGACTCGCTGAAGAGGAACTGCTCACGGCCTTCGGTGATTGGGATGTTCTCGACTACGCCGAGGGCGCCTACCCGGAATCCCCCCATTCGCAGGCGGCCACGGCCCGTATTTGCGCCAAGAAGCCTCTTCCAAAGAGACCTCCCGATGCGATATTTTGACGCCGGCCAGGAACCGAAGAGCGACCGGTCCAATCCTGGAACAGGGAAAGGGAAGCCATGGCTCTGGTTGAAATTCTTGTAAATGGGGAGACCCGGGAGTTGAAAGCCGGAACTACGGTGGAGGAGCTTGTCCGGGAGCTGGGCCTGGTTCCGGACCGTCTGGCTATCGAATACAATCTCCACATCCTCAAAAGGAAGCATTGGGCGGCCACTGCCTTGACCCAAGGGGATCGACTCGAGATCGTTCACTTTGTGGGGGGAGGATCAAGCGCCGGTCCGCGGTCGCACCGTCAGCTTCCTCAGGCCGGTCCCAATCAGCGAGAGGCATCGTCACATGCAATCCATTGAAGTACTCGGCAAGCAGGAATTCTCCATTGAGAAAATGAAGAAGGTCAGCCTTTTCGACACGGCCAACCTTTTTTGCGATCTCTATTGCCTGCGTCCCGGGCAATCCCAGAAGCCCCATACCCATCAGGGCGCCGACAAGATCTATTTCGTTCTGCAGGGACGGGGAACCTTTGTGGTCGGAGAGGAAGAGAAGGTGCTTGGGGCCGGAGAGATTGTGCTGGCTCCTTCCGGAGCCGTTCACGGCGTGACCAACCACACCCCGCAACCCCTCAACCTGCTGGTGGTGATGGCTCCCAACCCGAACCGGCAAGCCTGAGGCTCGCCGAAGACCCGGGGTTGACCGCAGCCCACCTCATTTCGACCGCAGTCTTCTCCGGATCGACTCCAGCGCCTGGTCCAGCT
>JAPOZE010000573.1 GCA_026706225.1 Acidobacteriota bacterium | reverse complement strand
AGCGGGACGGCCCGGCTGAAGCCGACCTTGTCGAACCCCAGCGCCAGGGCCTTGGCGCCGATCCGGTTCGCCAGTCGTTCCGCCTGGCCGCCGGTTTCAGTCCTTGGTGCGAGCTCTGGGATGAGCCTTGTCATATTGCTCCATCAGGTGGCCGATGCCGAGGTGGGTATAGCGTTGGGTGGTGGAGAGGTTCTTGTGCCCCAGGAGTTCCTGGACGGACCTCAAGTCGGCCCCGCCGGTCAGCAGGTGGGTGGCGAAGGAGTGCCTCAGTCCGTGCGGGCTGATCTTCTGGTTCAGGCGGTTCGAGCGCAGGGCCGACCTCAGGTGTTTTTCAACCAGGTAATGCACCGATCGGTTGGTCAATCGCCCACCCCGGGCGTTGAGAAACACCGGCGGGTCCGGCTCGGCCGATTGGACCGCGGGCTCCGAGCGGCGTTCCTCCAGGTAGGCTCTGAGAGCCGCGTGGCACTGTTTCCCAAATGGAACCAGGCGTTCCTTTTTTCCCTTGCCCCGAACCAGAATCAAGTCCTCCCCGAAGTCGATGTCCCCGATGTTGATGCCGGTGAGTTCGCTGACCCGCAGGCCGCAGGCATAGAGCAGTTCCAGGATGGCCCGGTCCCGCCGGCCCCCGGACCGGTTGAGATCGGGGGTTTCGATCAGGGTCACGCAATCCTCGATGGTCAGATAGCCGGGAATTTTCCGGGGCACCTTGGGCGAGCGAATCAGCTTGGCCGGGTTGTGCGGCAATATCCGGCGCCGGCAGAGAAAGCGGCAGAAGGAGCGAATTGCCGAGATCTTGCGGGCAATGGACGATTTTTCGATTTTCTGCCAGTGCAGGTGACCCAGGTACTCGCTAATCAGCGGGGCTTTCAGTTTTTTGACGCTGAAGGTCCCGCGCTTGCCATCGGAGTCCGGTGGAGTCAGGTATTGGTGAAATTGCCGCAGGTCGCCCAGGTAGCCTTTCAGCGTGTGGTCGGAGGCGTTTCGGCGTTTCAGGTGGTCTTCAAACTGTTGGATTTCCGCGTCCATCCCGTCACCTGACAACAACCGAGAAAGATCCCTTCCCCCTTCATCCTTCTTCATCCTTCAAACTTCATCCTTCACAAAAGGCCGGCGACCAGCCGTGAGGTTTCCTTCAGGGCGATTTCGCTCTGCAGTCGACGTTTTTCCTTTCTGCCGATCCTGGCAGGGGCGTCCCGGAGCGGGGGTATGATGCCGAAGTTGATGTTCTCGGGTTGAAAGTTCCGGGGGTCGGCGCTCACCAGGTAGTGCAACAGAGAACCGATGGCCGAGGCCCGCGGCCAGGACAGCAGCGGTTGGCCGGTCGCCAAGCGGGCCGCGTTGACTCCGGCCACCAGGCCGGTGGCAACGCACTCCACGTAGCCCTCCACGCCGGAAATCTGCCCGGCGAAGAACAGGTCGGGGCGCTTGCAGGACTGCAAGGTGTCTTTCAGTTGCAGGGGCGCATTGATGAACGTGTTGCGATGGACCTGCCCCAGCCGGAGGAAGCGGGCCCGTTCCAGGCCGGGAATCATGCGGAAGACCCGTTGCTGTTCTGCGAAGCGCAGATGGTTCTGAAAGCCGACCATGTTGTAGCTGTCGGCCTTGAGGGTTTCCTGTCTCAACTGCAGGGCCGCATAGGGTCGGCGGCCGGTCCTGGGATCGATCAGGCCGACCGGTTTCATGGGACCGAATCGCAGGGTATCGACCCCGCGGCGGGCCATCTCCTCGATGGGGAGGCAGCCCTCGAAATAGAGGCTCTTCTCGCATTGGTGGAGGGGCACCGACTCGGCATGGATCAGGGCTTGGTAAAAGGCCAGGTACTCGTCCCGATCGAGCGGGCAATTCAGATAGTCGGCGCCTCCCTTGCCGTATCGGGACCCCCGCCAGGTCTTGTCGAGGTCGATGCTGTCCGTCTCCACGATGGGGCTGATGGCGTCGTAGAAATAGAGATGATCTTCTCCCATGAATTCCTGCAGGGACTGTGAGAGCGCCGGGGAGGTCAGGGGTCCGGTGGCCACAATGGCAGGGCCCTGCTCGGGCAGGTCCAGGACCTCCTCGCGCACGAGTTCAACCTCGGGACAGGCTTTCATGGCTTCGGTCACGGCCGCGGCAAAGCGTTCCCGGTCCACCGAAAGCGAGGCTCCGCTGGGCACTCGATGTCGATTGGCAAGCTCGAGCAGCAGGGAATCCAGGGCCTTCAACTCCTGCTTGAGCAGCCAGGGAGCGGTGCCCGGCTGGTTCGACTTGAAGGAGTTGCTGCAGACGATTTCCGCCAGGTGGGGCGTCTTGTGGGCCAGCGTGGTTCGGGCAGGCCTCATTTCGCACAGCCGCACGGGGAGTCCCCGCCGGGCAATCTGCCAGGCCGCCTCGGAACCCGCCAAGCCTCCGCCGATGATCAGGACCAGTTTCATGAGGGACGAACCGTTAAAGGGCGAGGTATCGGAACGGAGGCCCGACCTCATTAGCCGGGCAGGACCACCTCAGGCCACGGTTCCCGCCGACTCCCGGAAGTCGCAGGATTCATCATGGCAGTAGTGCAGCATCCCCTGCTTCCTGGTCGTTTTCTCCAGGACGAAGCCGGCGCCGCACTGGGGGCAAGCCTTCTTGATCGGCTTGTTCCAGAGGACGAAGCGACACTTGGGATACCGGTCACACCCGTAGAACGTCTTGCCGCGACGGGACTTTCTCTCGACGATTTCACCGCCGCAATCGGGCTGAGGACAAGAGACTTCCAGGGTCTTTCTCTTGACGTGGCGACATTTCGGATAGGTGCTGCAGGCCGTGAACTCCCCGTAACGCCCCTGCCTGACGGCCAGAGGGTTGTCGCAGCGGGGGCACTTTTCCTCCAGGACCGTTTGCGCCGGCGGAGTTTGGCCCGAGCCGGCGGCTCCCGGCTTCCGGGTGGTCTTGCATTGCGGGTAACCGGTGCAGGCCAGGAAGGGTCCGAAACGTCCCTTTCTCAGGGCCATGGGCTTGCCGCAGTTCGGACAGGATTCCTGTGCGGCCCCGTCTTCAGACCCCTCGGGGCGGTCCGGATCTGCGGCCTTGGCGGCAAGCTCCCGGGTATTCTTGCAGGCCGGAAAGCCCGAACAGGCCACAAACCTTCCGTGACGCCCCCACCGGATCACCAGGGGTT
>JAPOZE010000067.1 GCA_026706225.1 Acidobacteriota bacterium | reverse complement strand
TGATCCAGATGACCTGGTACGGCCTCGACCACAGCTATATTCTGGACATCATCGCCGCCCAGCCCGACAACTACGTGGGGACGGGAATCGTCCCGGCGGTGACCGACGTCAGCCTGGCCCGCCCCGACCGGACCATGGTGGACCTGGCCCGGGGGGGCATCCTGGCCTTCCGCATTCGGGGCAAGAGCACCCGGCCGCGCCTGGGCGACGGGCCCCGCTGGCTGGACCACGAGGGGTACGAGAGGATGTTCCAGGCCGCCGCCGACCATCGTCTGGCCCTCAGCTTCCTGATGTCGCCACCCGACCTGCCCGAGCTGGACCGCATGTGCCGGCGCTATCCCCAGACCCCGGTCATCATCGATCACCTCTGCCTGATCGGAAGACTGGGAACCTTTCCCGAGGAGCAGATCGCGGCTCTGTGCGCCATGGCCAGGCACCCCGCCGTGATGGTCAAGATCGGGGCCTTCTATGCGCTGGGGGCCAAGAAGCCGCCTTACCTGGAACAGCTTCCGCTCATCCGCCGGGTGGTGGAGGCCTTCGGTCCCGAACGCTGCATGTGGGAAAGCGACTGTCCCCTTCAGGCGCTCAAGGCTCCCAACAGCTTCGAGGCCGCCGTGGCCTTGATTCAGGATCACGCCGACTTCCTGAGCGAAAGCGACAAGGACCAGATCCTGGTGAAGACGGCCGAGAATTTCTTCTTCAAGCGCTGAGTAGGAAACCCCGATGATTCTCTTGTCCAACGGCAGGGTGGTGGACGGCAGCGGCAGCCCGGGCAGGGAGGCGTCGGTCCTGATTCATGAAGGCCGAATCCGGGAGGTGGGTGCGGTTGCCGCCGGGCCGGATATGGAGGTGGTGGATTGCTCCGGGCTCACGGTGGCGCCCGGTTTCATCGACGTGCACAGCCACAGCGACCTGGAGGTGCTGGAACACCGCCCCGAGAAGGTCCTGCAAGGGGTCACCAGCGAGGTCGTCGGCAACTGCGGGTTCTCCCTCTTTCCCAGGTTGCCGTCGGAGAAGCTGGTCCCGAGCTTCGATCTGTTCGAGAGGCGGGGCTCGCGGGCCTGGACCGATGCGGCGGCCTACTTCGACGATATTCAGGAGGCCGGCAGCCGCACCAACGTGGCGGCCCTCACCGGCCACGCCACCCTCAGGGCCAACGTCTGCGGGATCAAGGCGGCCCCGCTCGATTCGGCGGAGTGGCGCCGGATGGAGCGGAGGTTGTCCTCCTGCCTGGAGCAGGGATCGATCGGGTTCTCCACCGGCCTGAACGAAGCCCCCAGCAGCTACGGGGACTTTGCCGAGCTGGCCCGGCTCTGCCGGATCGTGCACGGACACGGCGCCTACTACACCACCCACCTGAGGGACTACAAGTTTCGCATCCTGGAGGCCGTGGAGGAGGCCCTCGACCTCGGTCGGGAGACCGGAGTCTCGGTCCAGCTTTCCCACCTGCAGACGGTGGGCCGAAAGAACTGGGAAAAGATGGATGCGGTGTTGGACCTGGTGGACCGGGCTGAGCGGGACGGGGTGGACGTGGGGATCGACGCCTACCCATACCTGGCGGGATCGTGCCATTTGACTCAGGTTCTGCCGAGCTGGGCGCTGGATGGGGGAACCGAGCGGCTGCTGGAGCGGTTGTCCGACAAGGACACTCGGGCCAGGATCGCGAATGAGACCGAGGCCAACCTGGGCAACGGCTGGGAGAACCTCTTGATCGCATCGGTTCGGGAAAGCGGCCACCAATGGCTGGCATCGGCACGGGCGATGAGCCACCAGGCCCTGGTCGGCAGGACCATTCAACAGGTGGCCGAGGAACGCCTCCGCTCCGGAGTGGAAACCGCCCTGGATCTGCTGCAGGAGACCCGGGCCTCCCTGATGATCGTTTCCTTCAACCAGTCGGAAGAGAATCTACGCAAGGTATTGAGCCACCCGCTGACCTCCATCATCACCGACGGGGTCTACACCGAGGGGATTCCCCATCCTCGGACCTTTGGAACCTACCCGACCCTGTTTGGGGAATTCGTTCGCGAGAAAGGCTGGTTCACGGTGGAAGAGGCGGTGCGCAAGTCGACGGCGCTGCCGGCCCGCCGATTCAAGCTGGAGCGGCGTGGGCTGCTGGCTCCCGGATACTGGGCCGACGTGACGGTATTCGATGCGGAGCGGATCGGCACCCGGGCCGACTACATGGATCCCCGCCATGCCCCGCGGGGCATTCACCACCTTCTGGTGAACGGCGAGTGGGCGCTACGGGAGGGGAAGCTGCTGGACCGGTTTCCCGGTCGTCCCCTGAAGCACCGGGGATGAGTTCGGGGCGGGGCGCGCTCCCCGGGGCCGCCCGTCATCGATGCCAACCATTTTTCAAGACAGGAAAGGTCAAAAGCCATGGTCGAGAAAACCGATTCAAGGGATCGATCGCCGTCGGATGGCAACCGCTGGCGACTGGCTCTCTCCCTGGACAAGCAGCGCCGGCCGGTGGGGGGTAGCGAGAAGGCCCTGGCCGACGCCGTCCGCCGGGGCGCCGATCTCAGAATCTATACGGAGTTCCGGCACAACGAGCACGTGGACCGGGACTCCGACAATCCCGAGCTGGTTCAGGAGGTCTCCGACTTTCGGGTGACCTATCTGCTGGAAGATCGCTGGACGGCCGGAATCATGAATCTCAGGCAGCCGGTGGGTCTGGTGGAGGACGGCTTTGGACCCCGGGCCTCCATGTCCTTCTTCATGTACAACCAGAACGGCCTGCAGGCCATCGCCCGGCCCTACCTGGACGGCAGGCCGGACGAAGGCCTGCCGGGAACCTCACCCCCGTACGATCAGGGGTCCGATCCCAACACCCACCGATTCGACGATTGGGATGCAGGCACCAACGCCCCCAGCCACAACTTTGTCTACGACTTCGAGTCCTACGGCTTCCACGTGCTGGATGTCTGGGAGGAGGTTCTCTCTCACACCGAGGACGGCACGGTGGTGTCGGGATCGGTCGAGCACCTGGCCAGGGAATGCGCCCGCGGCCGGGACGTCAAGGTGGGGCTGCGGGGGCTGTGCGCCGACCTGGACGAGGACCCGGCCAAGGCCATGGACCACGAGGTTTTCGTTCACGTGGGTCCCAACTACTACTATACCGGGCAGAAGCGGCTGTGGGGGG
>JAPOZE010000463.1 GCA_026706225.1 Acidobacteriota bacterium | reverse complement strand
GCCACCAGTTGAACCCCGATGGGAAGGCCGTCCGGGCTCAGTCCGAACGGTACCGAGATGGCTGGAGAGCCGGTCATTCCGAAGGCCGGAGTCACCGAGGCCGCGTGGACGGCCGGAACCGTCTGGCCGTCCACATCCAGGCAGACGGCGTCGTGGGGATGGGCCGTGACCGGAGCCGTGGGCATCAGCAACAGGTCATGGGTGGAAAAGTGCCGCATCAGGTCCACCCGAAGCTGTTCGCAACCGGCCAGGGCCGCTGTGTATTCGGCAATTGCAGGCGGAGGTGTGTCCAGCAGCCGCTGCACCGAGGGGGCCAACCGGTCCTTCCTGCCGGCCACGACCGGCTCGAAATAGTGAGCGGCCTCGGCCACCAGCAGTTTCATCACCATTTCGATGGGCTTGGACCGCTTCCAGCCCTCCAGGGCCACGGGCTGCACCCGGCATCCCAGTTCCTCCAGCTTGGCGCCGGCCCGGCTGACGGTCTCTTGAATGGACTTGGCCACCGGTGCGAAAGGGCCCTCGGGAAAGAACCCTATCTTCAGCGGCGGAAGCGGCCCATCCCAGGGTACCCGTTCGGGCGGCGGAACCGGAACGGCGTAGGGGTCCTGGCCGTCGGGTCCCACCAGCAGCGACAGCGCCAGGGCGGCATCCCGGACGGTGCGGGTCAGCGGCCCCGCGTGCAGATGGCGGGCCATCACCCCCGGGAACTGGCCGGTGATGGGAATGCGGCCCTGGGTGGGCTTGAAGCCCACCACGCCGCAGTAGTGGGAGGGCAGCCGGTTGGAGCCTCCCAGGTCGGTTCCGATTCCGAGCGGCGACAATCCGGCGGCAACCGTGGCAGCCTCTCCGCCGCTGGAGCCTCCGGCCGTCCTTTCCGCGTTCCACGGATTCACGGTCTGGCCGAACACTTCGTTGGAGGTCTCGGACCACAGAGCGAATTCGGGAAGGTTGGTCTTGCCCAGCAGGATGGCTCCGGCCTGCTTGAGCCGGGCGACCGCGGTGGCGTCCCGGGAGGGGATGCGGTTCTCGAACAGCCTGGATCCGCGGGTGGTCCGGACTCCGGCAGTGTCGAAGCAGTCCTTGGCGGTGAAGGGGACTCCGTGCAGGGGGCCCCAGGACTCCCCCCGCATCAAGGCGGCCTCGGCCTGGCGGGCCCGTTCCCGGCTTCCGTCCGCCAGGGTGACGACGGCTTTCAGCGTGGGGTTGATGGATTGGACGCGTTGCAGGTGGGCGTCCAGAATCTCAACCGGCGATAGCGCCTTGGTTCGGACCCACTCCGCCTGTTGGGTCAGGCTGGCGTAACCGATGTCCGCCGGAGTCATGGTTCCTCCCGATCGGTCGGCAGCAGCACCGGATCGAAGACGAAGACGTTGGGGTTGGCTTCCTGAACCGTCGCTCGCACCCAGTGGACATCGGGAACCCCGAAGGATTCCACCCGTGTGAGGTGGACGATTCGGCGCCGGGTCTCGGAGTTCCGCAGGGGTTTGTCGATTCTGAAGTAGTGGGTGTCTCCATGCACCAGGACCACCGGCTTGGAAACGGCCAGCACTTCGGCCTCCAGGGAACCGAGAAAATCCTCGAAGCCGGAGCGCCCGGGATCTCCCGGGGGCAGCTCGAAGCGGGGGTTGCCATGGACAACCAGCATCAGCGCCCGATAGCGGTCCTGGGCGGCCAAGCGGAAGGTGGCTTCCATCCAGGCCCGGTTGGCCTCCCCGCGCTGGGCATGCTCCCGGTCTCCCTCCGGCCAGCGGCCGAATCCATCGTTGCTTCCCACCACGTGCAGGGTGGCGAACAGGACGCCCGACCGGCTCCAGCGGGTGTTCTCCCTGAAGTCGGCAAAGGCGGGCGAGCTGCTTTGGCGTTCCAGCTCGAAATTGGTCTGCCCCAGGGTCCGGTCGCTCGGATAGAGGACCTTGCGGAGAAAGGCCAAACGCTCGAGGGGATCCGAAGGCGTTTCCGGTTTGTGGCAGTCGGTCCATTCGTTGTCGCCGGGCACGAAGACGAAGGGATGCCTGAAGCGGTTGAACTGCTCCAGGCGGTGCCTGTAGATGTCGTCCCGGCAGGGATCGTTCTGTCCCTTGAAGTCGCCCACGTGGATCACAAAGGCCAGGTCCTCCCGGTTCATGGCATCGATGAGGTTTTCGAACTGCGGTTCCTCGACCGGCGCGTAGGGCAGGTCCCCGATGATGCCGAAGGACCAATCGGAAGGAGGCTGCGGGGTTGAGCAGGCGGCGGCGCCCGCCAGGAGCAGGCACGCGGAGAGAATCGGCAGTATTCGAGATCCCATGTCGAGTTCCTTTCTGGGGCGGGAAGCAGCTATGGATGAGTCCTCGGTAGTCCGCGGAGCGCATCCACAGGCGTCCGGGGATCGATAGTGTACCGCCTCGATCCACGGGGCTCAACCGGCTTTTGGAGGGAGAGCTGGACTGGAAAAGCAGGAAAGACCGAGACAAGGATGTTGAGCAAGCCTGTTGATCGGGCAACTGAAAGCATACAGGGATAGCATCGTTGACATCAAAAGTCACGTTATATATGATGCAGTGATGCGTACCACACTAACCATCGACGATGATCTCGCAGCCCAGATCCAGGAACAGCGGCGGCGCCATGGTCACTCCCTGAAGCGCGTCATAAACGCCCTTTTGCGGGAGGGATTGCAAAGCCGGCAGGAGCGTCCGCGGGCGAAGAAGTATCGCACGAAGGTGCACAAATTGGGCCTGCGGCCGGGATTTGACCCGGTGAAGCTCAACCAACTGGTTGACGAGCTTGAGATCGAGGAGCGCCGGGAAAGGAAGGATTGGCCGCTTCAATGATTCTTCCCGATGTCAATCTTCTGGTTTATGCGGTGGATACGGCCAGTCCATTCTATGCTCAAGCACGCCGCTGGTGGGAAGAAGTTCTTTCGTCGGACCAACCGGTTGGGCTGTGTTACACCAGCCTGCTGGGCTTTGTCCGTCTCACCACCAACCGTCGCGTGGTTGAATACCCCTTCGATGTGGGCCAAGCGCTGGATATGGCAGAAAGCTGGCTCGAACAGCCCAATGTCAGATTGCTTGCACCCACGGGTCGCCATTGGCCCATTCTGTCCGGGCTGCTTCGATCGGTTCCGGGCGGCGCTGGACTGATCACGGACGCTCACATGGCAG
>JAPOZE010000360.1 GCA_026706225.1 Acidobacteriota bacterium | reverse complement strand
TCGGGGACGGCCCCTTGCGGCGATTCAGCCTGTACTGCGGCCAGCCGGGGTTCGATTGGACGGAACTGGGGAAGGCCTTCGAGCGGGACACCGCTTGCGAAGGCAATCTGAGCGCCATCGAAAACCACGGGCGCCTGGTTTCCGCGATCGCACCGGATAGCCTGGAGAAGTGGCTGTCCCGGGAGTTTTCCGCCGTGCACCTGCTTTCGACGGGCCGGTCCATTGAGGTCTACAAGGACCAGGGCCATCCCGCCGAGATCGCCGAGCGTTACGGGTTCGCAGGCCTTGCGGCCAGCCACTGCGTCGGTCACACCCGCATGGCCACAGAATCGGCGGTCTCGCCCGCTCACGCCCATCCCTTCACCGCCGGCGAAGACTTCTGCCTGGTGCACAACGGTTCCCTCTCCAATCCCTGGAGCCTGCGCCGGCGCCTGGAGAAGCGGGGCGTCGATTTCGAGACCGACAACGACACCGAAGCCGCCTGCCGCTTCCTGGAGTGGAGGATGAGGGAGGGCGAATCCCTGGAAGACGCCTTGAAGGCCGCCTTCATCGAACTGGACGGGTTCTACACGCTGCTGATGGCCACGGCCGAGAAGCTGGTCCTGGTCCGGGACGCCTTTGCCTGCAAGCCGGCGGTGGTTGCCGAAACCGAGGATTACGTGGCCGTGAGCTCCGAGTTCCGCTCCCTGGCCCATCTGCCGGGCATCCGGTCGGCGGAGCTGTTCGAGCCGGTGCCGGAGGAGATCTACTCATGGAGTCTGTAGCCGCGGCGTCTGTCGACCTGCAGAAGCTGTCGGTCCGCCAGCTCAACCACTACCTCCATCATGAAATCGGGGCCACCTCCCCCTCCCGAATCGAGATCCTCAACCCCAACGGGCTTCACAACATCGCCGTGGGCCTGGATGCGCCGGTACGGGTGGATGTCCGGGGCCACGCCGGCTACTTCCTGGGAGGCATGAACCGGCAGGCCCGGATCGTGGTCCACGGGAACGTGGGCTGGAGCGTCGCCGAAAACATGATGTCGGGCGAGGTGCGGGTCAAGGGATTCGCCTCCCAGTGCGCCGGGGCCTCGGCCCACGGGGGCCTGCTCTTCATCGAGGGAAGCGCCTCCTCCCGCTGCGGCATTTCCCTGAAGGGCGGCGACATCGTGGTGGGAGGCCACGTGGGCCACATGTCCGCTTTCATGGCCCAGGCCGGCCACCTGGTGGTTTGCGGCGACGCCGGCGCCGGGCTGGGCGATTCGCTCTATGAAGCCGTGATCTATGTCCGGGGGAAGATTCACTCGCTGGGGGCCGACGCCCGGGAAGAAGCCATGGCCGAGGAGGACTACGCCACGGTCGGGCGACTGCTCAGCCGGACCGGGCTGGACTGGTCCCCCCGGGAATTCAAGCGGGTGGCCTCCGCCAAGACGCTCTATCACTGGAACGTGGACGCCGATCAGGAATACTAGCGAGGTCTCTCTTGGCGGGCTTCCATGAACTTCGTTTGGGCGCGGATCCGGCTCAAAATCCCAGTCGTCCCACAGGCGGCGAGACCTGTGTTTTCTGAGAGAGTGTGCTAGGCTTTAGGCAAGGAAGAACACCACGGCAATCATGCTGTCGAAAACCTACGCGGCATTCAAAGCCTCCGGAGCCTCCGATCTTCAGGCCCAGGAGGCAGCAGAAGAGCTTGCCACCTACGAGAATCGGTTGTCGGGCATCGAGTCAGACCTCAAGACGATCAAGAGGGATCTTTCGGAAACAAAATGGCTGGTCCGAATCCTGGTCGGATTTCTTCTGGTGTGGTTGCTCAGATCCTTCCTGGCCTAGCTGTCCCACCCAATAAAACTGAAGCGTCAAGAAGGGAAGATCTGCCGCCAGTAGTCGTCCGGTACTGGCTATCCGTTTACATCGGGAGTATGTCGATCCCACCCGACGCATCATTGCTGCGAATTCCGGTGTTACAGGCCAAAAGCGAGGAGCGAACTGCCAGAGGAAGAAATTACCCAATGCCCAAGGGTCTCGTTGAGCCATGACGAAGAAGATCGATCTGGAAGAAAGTTTCCTCTACGACCGGCACGTGCTGGAGTACATCCACCGGGCCTCGGAGCACGGCCTCTACGACATCCGGGGTCTGGGTGCCAAGAGACGGGTGCCCAACTTCGACGACCTCGTCTTCCTGACGGCCTCGGCCTCCCGCTATCCCCTGGAGGGTTACCGGGAAAAGTGCCTCACCCGGACCGTGCTCGGCACCCGGCGGGCCAAAAAGCCCATCACCCTGGACATCCCCATCACCATCGCCGGCATGAGCTTCGGGTCGCTTTCGGCCAACGTCAAGGAGGCCATCGGCCGGGCGGCCTCCGAGGTGGGAACCTCCACCACCACCGGCGACGGGGGCATGACCCGGGAGGAACGGGCATCCTCCAAGACGCTGGTCTACCAGTGCCTTCCCTCCCGCTACGGGTTCAATCCCCAGGATCTGAAGCAGGCCGACGCCATCGAGATGGTGATCGGTCAGGGGGCCAAGCCCGGGGGCGGTGGCATGCTGCTGGGACTCAAGGTCAGCCCGCGGGTTGCCCAGATGCGGACTCTGCCCGAGGGCATCGACCAACGCTCTGCCTGCCGCCATCCCGATTGGACCGGACCCGACGACCTGACCATCAAGATCAACGAGCTACGGGAAATCACCGACTGGCAAATCCCCATCTACGTCAAGCTGGGAGCCACCCGGGTGCGGGACGACGTCAAGCTGGCGGTCAAGGCCGGGGCCGACGTGGTGGTGGTGGACGGCATGCAGGGGGGAACGGCGGCCACCCAGCAGGTATTCATCGAGCATGCGGGCATTCCCACCCTGCCGGCCGTGCGGCAGGCGGTCGAGGCCCTGGAAGAAATGGATGTCCTGGGCGAGGTGCAACTGGTGGTTTCCGGGGGAATTCGCACCGGTGCCGACGTGGCCAAGGCTCTGGCCCTGGGTGCTGACGCCGTCTCTCTGGGCCAGGCCGTGCTGATGGCGCTGGGCTGCAACAGCCCCTCCTACTTCGATGGGCAGGAGCAGGTGGACGTCAGCGCCGAGTACGCCAAGCTGGGCACGGGACCCGGCTACTGCCACCACTGTCAGACCGGGCTGTGCCCGGTGGGAGTGACCACCCAGATCCCCGAGCTGGAAAAGCGACTGCAGCCCGATT
>JAPOZE010000687.1 GCA_026706225.1 Acidobacteriota bacterium | reverse complement strand
GGGCGTGCAGCGCCTGGAGGATTCTGAGGTTGGTCCTGGGTGCGAAGTTGGCAGCCTGGGACACATACCCGCGCGCACCCAGGATAAAGGAAGAGGCCACGAAGGCGCCGTGGAAATTGCAGACGATGTTGAACCGGTCCTTGCAGGCGGACAACACCGCCACCAGCTCACTGTCGCTGCTGCTGGACCACTTGAGCCCCACCACGTTCTCCAGACCGGCCAGTCGCTCCACGAATTTCAGGTCCATGTCGAAGCCGCAGGTCCAGAAGGTATTGTAGGCCGTCAACCCCAGGCTCACGGATTGACTGATGGCGCGGAAGTATTCGAAGGCGTCATCGGCCGTGCTGGCGAAATACCAGGGAGGCTCGACCTGCAATCCGTCCGCCCCGATTCTCTCGGCGTGCCGGGCCAGCTCCACCGAAGTTCGAGTGGATTGATGAGAGATTCCGACGAAAACGGGCAGGCGGCCCGCCGAAGCCTTGACGGCCGCCTCGGCAACCGCCTTGCGTTCCTCGGTGGACAGATGCATCTGCTCTCCGCCCGCACCCAAGGCCACGTACACCCCCGTTCCGGTCCGCAACCCTCCGCTGACGAGATAGTCGATACAGGTCCCGATCCTGGGAAGATCCAGCGAGTAGTCTTCCTTCATGGGGGTGCAGGCCGCGACGAAAATTCCCTGGTACTTCGACTTGCTCTCTTCGCTCTTCGTCATGGTCTCTTGTCTTCCCGGGACTCGGCCGGTTGGTGAACCAGAGTTTCCCCCCGGACAGGAGTCGTCAAACGGGTGAGTATTTCCCGTGGGGGCTGTTGTGGATGGCGGGTCGACGGTTGCCCTGGATCCGCGCCACTTCGGCTTCGACGGCCGCCACCTGGTCCCGGCTGGTGCAGACTTCCAGCTCCAACCGGCACTGGTAGCTCTCGCCCGGCGGCAGGACGACAACGCGACCCTTTACCCGCTCGAATCCCTTCAGGTTGGGATAGTTGGTTCCCGGCTCCAGCCCGGTGACGTATCCGTCGGACAAACCGACCGTATTCTTCCACTGGGTGAAGTGGGGGAGCTCTCTCTTGTTGAATCGAAGCACCACGGCGCGGTCGCCGGCGGCATCCCGCAGGGCCACCAGGGTGCGGCCTGATTCACCCGCCGCCAGGTCATAGAAGTAAACCTGTTCCACGTACCCGGGGGTGGGTGCGAGGTAGTTATCGATCTCCCCGATGCCTTCCACTGCCCTGGCGTCGCGAGGAGCCACCTCCAGCACCGCCGCCAGCAGCTTTGAGCCGGCCCCCAGGAAGGGACGGCCGAAGTTGCAGTGGTAGACCAACTCCAGCTCGGAGGGAGTGGTCTTCAAATTGGTGATGGTGTCCCGGATCGTCAAGCGGTTGGAGCGGGGAGTGGTGCTGACGGTCGACCGCAGGCGGAGGCCCGGAAGGAAGAGGGAGGATTCGTCCACCTCCCCCACCACCGAGACCCTCCCGCTTCCGGGGTCGGAACGGACCTCCAGGGTGTGGGCCGGCAGGTTGGCGATCTTGCCGTGGAGGGTGAGGTCGACCGAGACCCGGTTCCCGTTGTTGTCGACAATCACGTCTTGACCGGGGGATCCGTTGGAGTCCAGGCCGCAACGCACGATGCACTCGTCGAAACCCTTGAGCCAACCCAGTCCGCCCCGGTCGCCTTCGTCCACCCACTTGGGATGCACCGGGCCATTGACCGGCGATTCCCAGCCCACCGGAATCCCGCGGCAGGAGGCTTTCCACAACCCCATTCCCCGAGTCGGCAGAATGGAGAAGGAGAGCTCGGCATTGGTGACCTCCACCAGGTCGACGCCGCTTCTCAAGCCTCCCTGCAGGCGAGTCTTGGAGACCGTGCAATCCGGGACCCCCAGGTCCTCGTGGCCCAGAAAGAGCGATTCTTTCCAGGCGTTGGCGCCGACATCGGTCAAAACCCAGGATTTCTCCTCCGCCATGGCCCTCCCTCCTCTCGACCGCGATTCGGGTATTCTAATGAAACGCTCGTCCGGGCTGTCAACCCATTCCTGTGACAGGCAAGCCGGCGCGCGCCCTGCCGGGCAGTTCATTCGAGGAAAACAACCGATCGTCAATAAAGGCGAACCACGAATGAACACGAATAAACACAAATGGCCACAAAAGGCACAAAAACACAAAAAGAGCGGAACGATGAGAAACGACCAAGGCATGCGGGCCTTGTGTGATCACATCCGCCAGACAGCCTTCAACCGGTTCAAGAAATTCGATTTGTGACTCTTGTGCTTTTTGTGGTGAGCCTGCATGGCTCACCGGTCGCACCCGATACCGAAAAAGGCAAGACCTCACGGTCGCCGGCACAGTAATCTGCCCCGCTGCGTGTTTTGCAAAAGGCTCATTCTTATTGGTGTTCATTCGTGTCCATTCGTGGTTCGCCGTTCTCCTTCGTGGATAACGTCAGGTCGCGTCAGGCAAGCCAGCTTCGCCTTGATGCCGGGGAATCGGTTCGACTACAATGAGCGGATGCGAACAGATCCCGCCTTGCCCTGCCGACTGAAACCTCAGCGGTCTTTGGCGGGAGTCGCGACCCCACTTTTCCCCAAAAGAGGAGGCACCAGCCAACCGTGAGCTGCCTGCGCCCCCCTACCCGGCAGATTCTCAGGAGCGGCACCTGGATCCTGACACTCCTGGTGGCAACTCTTGTCCCCAACCCTCTCCACGCGGCCGAACCCGGGGAGAGCCCTCCTGTCGATTTCAACCGCGATATTCGTCCCATCCTGGCCGACAACTGCTACGCCTGCCATGGGCCCGATCAGAACCAGCGCATGGCCGGTTTGCGCCTCGACCTCCAGGATTCCGCCCTGGGACGGCTGGACTCGGGCCATCGGGCCATCGTTCCGGGGAACCCGGAAGAGAGCCAGCTCATCCGGCGAATCACCGCCGGGGATGAAGCCCTCAAGATGCCTCCGGCCTATTCGGGCAAGGAACTGACCCGTCAGCAAATTGATCTGCTGACCCGCTGGATTCGCCAGGGGGCTCCCTGGAGCCGGCACTGGGCCTACGTTCGCCCGGAAAGGCCGCCGCTCCCGAAAGTCGCGGACAAGAGCTGGCCCGCCAACGCCATCGATTTCTTCATTCTGGCCCGGCTGGAACGGGAAGGCATCAGCCCCTCGCCGGAGGCAGACC
>JAPOZE010000461.1 GCA_026706225.1 Acidobacteriota bacterium | reverse complement strand
ATCTCGACGGGGAGTCGGCGGTGCCCGGGCTGGGTCCGCTTTCTGCCGGTTTGGCTGGCGGTCCTGCCCCTGACGACTCCTGCCCTCGCCTTGGACGCCAAGTTGGAGCGCCGGTACCAGGCCCAGCAGATCAAACTGCAACGGCAGGGCAAGAGCGTCAAGAAGGTGAAGATCCTGATCAGGATGTCGGCAATCGACCTCGAAATCGTCAGCCGCGGAGTGCGGAGAGGCCAATACTCCGAGGCCGATCGCATCCTGGGGCGATACGCTGCCGGCGTCGGCCGGGCCGAGCAGGTTCTGAAGGACTCGAATCGGGACCCTCAGCGCAAACCCGGCGGATTCAAGCACCTCGAGATTTCCCTGCGAAAGCAACTGCGGCACCTGGCCGACCTGAGGGACCTCTACCCCTTTGACCGGCAACAGGTGATCGATCGCGCCATCGCCTGCGCTGAAGCGGTCAAGCAGCGCATGATTGCGGCGCTCTTCGGACCTGACAACACCGGTCGCTCCGGGAGTGGGTCCAGCGAGGCCGGACCGGATGGGACAACGGAGGATCCCTCCCCCTGCCGGTCTGAATGAGAGCATGAGAACGGTATTCCATCGCGCGCCTGACGGTATTTCCCGGCGGCAGCGGGGCCCTGGCCCTGGCTGGGCGGCCGCGATGGCGGCCTGGGCCCTGCTGGTGCCGGCCACCGGCGGGCTCTATGGCCGTGCCGCCGACTATCTCAGCCCCGAGGAGATCGAAAAGGTTCGCGATTCTCAGAAGCCCCACCAGCGGATGTCGGTTCTGAACGACATTTTCAAGCGCCGCATGGAGGGCGCCATGGCCAGTTGGGAGGCTTCCGAAGCTGAAGATGGCGGCTCCCGAGCCCAATCCCGGCGCCAGGGGAAGGAGTCGGCCGAGCCTGCCCGTTCCCTTTCCTTCAGGGGATGGATGAAGGAAGTGGCGATGTGCCTGGAGGACATCGAGACCAACCTGGAAAGCTATCCCCTGGATCGGCCCCTGAGTGTTTGGGACCTGGAAACGGGACGGCCCATACGCATGAACCATAAGAAGTTCCGCAAGGCGTTGAAGAAGCTGCGGAAATCCCTGACCGAGTTCGACCGCTGGCTGAACCCCGTGCTGGATCGCATGGAAGGTCTCGAAAGTCGATTGGCCGAGGAGGTTGCCGACATACTTTCGGATCTGGACGAGGCCTTGGAAGAGACCATCGAGCTGGCTGGCGGAATCGTTCAGGAGGAGGGTCCGGCAAGGCGCCGGGCCAGGCCGTGAGAGACCATGAATACTCAGCCTGAGCGGAACATGGGCCGCGGGGGCTTGACTCTTCCGCAGATCGGCCGGATCTTTGCCGAGGCCTACCACAGGCTTGAAAGAGAACAACCCTGCCCGTCGATTGGGGTCGAGTATTACCGCTTCGTGGGGATCAACCACACCGTTCGACTCCGGGAGGGCCGACTCCTGGTTCGGCTCAGCGATCTCTTCAGGCGGGCGCCGGCGCCGGTCGTGGAGGCGTTGGCTTCCATTCTGCTGGCCAAGCTGTACCGGCATGAGGTGCCCCGGGCGGCTCGGGCAGCCTATCGGGAATACAGCAACACTCCCGAGCTGAGGCGCAGGGCTCAGGCGTCCCGGCGAAGGCGCGGGCGCAAGCTGCTGGCGGGCCCGGAGGGCAGCCGTTACCATCTGACGGTTTTGTTCGACGATCTCAACCGCGAGTACTTCAAGGGGCGCCTGCCTCCGGTCCGGTTGGGGTGGAGCCTGAGAAAGAGTCGCAGAATTCTGGGACACTTCGATCCGTCCCACCGGAGCATCACGCTCAGCCGGTGGCTGGACCACCCCAGGGTTCCGGAAGTGGTGGTGCGCTATGTTCTCTTTCACGAGATGCTGCACGCCAAGCTTCTGGCCGGCACCTTTTTCGATGTCAGAAACCCCCACTCCCGGCAGTTTCGCGAGGAAGAGCAGACCTTTCGCGGGCATGAAGAGGCCAGGAACTGGATCCGGAACTGTTCCTGAGCAAGGGATGTGAACACGGAGCAGTACAATCGGCTCCAAATGTGGATTTCTTTGCAGATGCGTGAATTCAAGCGGCGTTTTTCACAGCTTTTTCCACAAAATCTGTTGAAATCCGACTTGGCCGGCACACGGCGCCGGCGGTGCTGCGGCGCCATGAGCCCGGGAGCTCTCGCGTGAAGAGACTGACAGCCGAACAGCAACGCTTTTTCCGGGAGGAGGGCTACCTGGGGTTCGGGCCCTTTCTGGATGAGGGCCGGGTCCGGCAGATCGGCGAGGCCATCGACGCCATTGCCGGCGGCGAGGCGCCCTATCCTCCCGAGTTGATTCGCTGGGAGCCGGTATCGCAGGGGTCGGACCTGGGCCGGAGCGCCCAGCGGAAGAAATTCGTCTACCAGATCCGCTACCCTCACCGCCACATTCCCCTGTTCATGGAGCATGCCGCCGACCCGGCGGTGCTCGACGTGGTGGAGGACCTGTTGGGACCGGACCTGGTGATCTACAACACCCAGGCCCTTCTCAAACCGGCCTTCCACGGGACCTCCCAGCCCTGGCACCAGGACGCGGCTTACTGGCCGATTCGCCCCATGAACATGGTGAGCTGCTGGATCGCGATCGATGAGGCCACGGTCGAGAACGGCTGCATGCGCTTCATTCCGGGGAGCCACAAGCTGGGCTTGGCCGAGCACAGGAGCGGCCGACCCTTGTCGGCGGCCAGCGGAGGAACAGCGGCGGCGGTGCAGGAAATCCAGGTGGACGAGTCCCAGGCTGCGGCGGTGCCGGCCAGGCCGGGGCACGGTTCGCTGCACCATTGCCTGACCCATCATGGAACGCCGCCCAACCGCACCCCGCAGCGGCGGCGGCCCATCATGTGCCTCTATCTGCCGTTGGCTTTCCGATATACCGGTCCTGAGGAGGAGCGGACGCAGTTCCACGTGGTTCGGGGAAGGCGCAGCGGCGAGATCGTCTGACCTTGTCGGTGTTGGAGGTGCACTTGAACGCAAACGGGAAGGCCATCGGCGGTGTCGTCCCCATAATCCCGGTCCCCTTCGATGCCGGCGAGTCCGTAGATGAAGGGGCCTTGCGAAGGTTGATCGACTTCGCGGTCGCCTGCAACGTGGATGCCATCTGCCTGCCCGCCTACGGAAGCGAGTTCTA
>JAPOZE010000206.1 GCA_026706225.1 Acidobacteriota bacterium | reverse complement strand
TATCTCTCCCATCGCCAGGAAGAGATCTTTCGCCTGGCCGATCGCATAACCGTCCTGCGGGACGGGTTCAAGGTGTGGACGAGGGCCAGGCATGCCGTCGGCCCCGAGGAGACGATCGAGGCCATGGTGGGGCGTCCGGCCTCGACCCTGGGAGCCTCCCCGTCCGGCCAGGCAGGTGTCCCCACCGGCCGGGAAGCACCCCTTCGCTTCCAGGTCAGAGGGTTCACCGACCGGGGCGGCCGCTTTCGACAACTCGATCTCGAGGCCGGATCGGGTGAGATCGTGGGGATTTACGGCCTGGTGGGGGCCGGGCGCAGCGAGTTCGCCCGGGCGGTATTCGGTCTGAGGCCCGCCGGCGGACAGGTTCGGGTAGACGGCAGCCGGCGGGAGATCGCCCGGCCCCAGGAGGCTCTGAAGGCCGGTATCGCCTACGTCCCCGAGGACCGCTTGAGCCAGGGCCTTTGTCTGGGTCTGCCCGTCCGCTCCAACGCCGTGCTGTCGACCCTTCGACGCTGGACCCGGAGCCTTCTGGCCAGCAGGACCCTGGAGCGGCAGGCGACCCGTCAGATCGCAGGGCGGCTGGAGGTGCGCTACCGATCTACGGAACAGCCGGTCCAACAACTTTCGGGCGGCAACCAGCAGAAAGTGGTCCTGGGGCGCTGGCTATTGGCTCAGCCCAAGGTTCTCATCCTGGACGAACCCACCCGAGGCGTGGACGTGGGCGCCAAGACCGAAATCCACCGGCACTTGCGCCTCCTGGCCCGCGAGGGTTGTGCCATTCTCCTGATCTCTTCGGAACTGCCCGAGGTCCTGGAACATTCCGACCGGGTCGTGGTCTTTCGCGAGGGGGAGATCGCCGGGGAGTTCGACCCCCGCCTGGCCAGCCCCGCCCGGATCGCCGCCGCGGCCCTGCCCCAACAGATCCAGGCCGAGACGTCCGCCGCGGAGTCCCGGCCTGCCGGATCGCGGTTGCAGGGACGGTCCTTCAACGAGTTGGCGCTTCTGCTGTGCGTGGCCGGGCTCGGCCTGTGGCTGACGGTTTCCACCGAGGGGTTCAGCCTGTTGAACCTGCTGACCCATGCTTCTCTCTGGGCCATTCTGGGGCTGGCGGCAGCTTCGGTCATCATAGGTCGGGGTATCGACATCTCCATCGGCTCGATGGTGGCTCTGTCGGCGGCTTCGGCCGCCATGGTCCTGAAACTGCCCTATTCGGCCGAGATTCTGATTCCCGTTGCAATCCTGACCGGACTCCTGGCCGGGACTGCGGCAGGGGTTCTCAACGCGGTTCTGGCGCTGCTGGGAGGGCTGCACCCCATTGTGGTGACTTTGGGGACCCTGACCATCTACCGCGGACTGGTGATCGCCATGCTGGGCGGGAAACCCATGACCGGACTGCCGCCCGAGTTCGGCCGGCTGGCCATCGATCCGGCAACCGGTTTCCGGGGTTCGGTGGCGGTAGGGGCCCTGGTCGTCCTGCTGGTTTATCTCTGGATGTCCCACACCCGCAGCGGCCGGCACCTCTACGCGCTGGGATCGGCCCCCCGAGCCGCCGGCCTGCTGGGTCTTTCCAAGGCCCGTCTCTGGCCGGTGACCTTTGGCCTGGGTGGGTTGCTGGCCGGCCTGGCCGGAGTGCTCCAGCTCTCCATGGGCCAGCAGATGCAGGCCCGCCTGGGGGCCGGCTGGGAGCTGAGCGCCATCGCCGTCGCCGTCATCGGCGGCGTGGGAATCACTGGTGGGCGGGGCACGGTGCTGGGCGTGGTGCTGGGTGCTCTCCTGCTGCGACTGGTCAACAGCGCCCTGGTGCGTTGGGGCGTCTCCGATCAACAGACGGACCTGGTGGTGGGCAGCCTGATCCTGGCCGCCCTGCTGCTGGATCTGGCCTGGCGGGGGTGGAAGCGATGAGCTGGCTTGAAAGGGTGATCTCAGGGGTGGAGGCCACCCGGTCGGGCAAACGCTCCAGACGTTGGCTGTTCGGCCTGCTCCCCTGGGTTCTGCTGGCCCTGGCCCTGTTGCTGGTCTTCTCCCAGGTTCGGCGGCCGGCACTGCTGGTGGATGTCTGGGTTCCCTGGATCGAGGTGGGTGCCCTGGCCTTCGTCATGACCGCCATCATCCTGACCGGCGGCATCGATCTCTCGGTGGGCTCCATGGTAGCCCTCACCGGCATGGTTCAGGCCGTGCTGTGGCAGGACTGGGGCTGGTCCATTCAGGCCGCGGCCGGCGGCGCCCTGCTGGCCGGGGCCCTGGCCGGAGGGTTGAACGGCCTGCTGGTGGTGGCCGGCCTCTCGCCCCTGGTGGCCACCCTGGCCACCATGGCTCTCTATCGGGGACTGGCCATCACCGTCGCCGGCGGGGAACGCATCACCGGTTTTCCGCAGTCCTTTCTGGACATGGGAAGGCTGCTGGGAATCCCCAGCCAGTTCTGGCTGGCCGGGCTGGTCTTTCTGGGCATGGTCCTGCTGGTGCACCACAGCCGCTTCGGGCGCTGGTGCTTCGCCATGGGAGACAACCGCCAAGCCGCGCGCTTTGCCGCCGTTCCCGTCAACAAAGTCGAAGGGGTTCTGTATACTATCAACGGTCTGGTGGCCGCCTCGGTGGCCGTTCTGGGAGCCATGCGGCACGACGCCTCCATCCCGGACGCCCACATCGGCACCGAGCTGCAGGTCATCGCCTGCGTGGTGGTGGGAGGCACCCTGATCACCGGCGGCCGCGGCAGTGTGCTCCGGTCGTTGCTGGGTCTGGCCGTGATTTCCCACCTGGACGTGGGCCTTCAGTTTCTCAGTTCCCGTCTGGCCTGGCTGACTGCCGAGTCCCGGCTGATTGCCATCGGCATTCTGCTGATCCTGGTTGCCGTCTGGAACCAACGGAGCCAGAAGGAAAGCTGACTCTTGCAGGGCGGGAAAGAAGGGGGAGCCATGAAGCACGCAAGCGGCAGCGGCGTCAGCAGGAATGGAGGCTTGATGCTGGTGGCCCTGGTGGCCGCCCTGAGCTTCCGCTGTGCCGGACCCCAAGGGGACGAAACCCTGCGGATCGCCATGATCCCCAAGCTGGTGGGCATCGGTTATTTCGAAGCGACCGAGCAGGGCGCCCGGGAAGCCGCCCGGGAACTGGATGTGGAGCTCGTCTACGACGGTCCCACCGACGCCCGCACCGAGGACCAGATCAAGATG
>JAPOZE010000533.1 GCA_026706225.1 Acidobacteriota bacterium | reverse complement strand
CCGGCACTGACGGGATTCCCCTGCAGGAAGGGATCGATGAAGCTCATCGCCAGGGCGGAACGGCCATCTGGTGCCACAACGACTTCGGACTGGAACGGGTGGTCAACTTCGTCCTGGGCAAGGTGGATGCCCAGAACATCTTTGACGGGCTGTCGCTGGAGGACTACCCCCAATTCGAGGACACCTTCTACCACTACCTGAATGCCGGGCTCAGGGTCCCCTTCTCGACCGGCACCGATTGGTTCCTGTTCGACCTTGCCCGGGTCTACACCCGGGTTGCCGAGCCTCTGGGAATCGTCTCCTGGCTGGAGGCGCTCAAGCAGGGGCGTTCCTTCATCACCAACGGGCCCCTGTTTGACTTCCGGGTGGAGGACCGATCGATCGGAGAGACCGTCTCACTGAAAAAGCCCGGAGAGGTCGGAATCGAGGGTCGGGTGTGGGGACGGGTCGACTTCGGTCACCTGGAACTGATCCACAACGGGCGGGTGGTCGACCGAGTTCCATCCCAAGCGACCGGGGAACATTTTTCGGCCGAGCTGAAGACAATGTTTCCGGTGGAAGAGCCCGGCTGGCTGGCGCTGAGAGTCTCCGGGCAAGCCGACAGCGAGTACGGGTTGCCCATCTTCGGGCACACCTCGGCAATCTATCTCGAGCTGGGCGGGAAATCGATCCGGCAACCGGCTGCGGTGGACCACCTGAGGAGAGAGATACAGGAGGCAAGAGCTACAGTGGCCGGCGAGGCGCTCTTCGCCACCTCCGAGGAGCGAAAGCGGGTGCTGGACATCTATGATCGCGGCCTTGCGGCCCTTGACGACGGGTCGCGATAAATGGGATACCCCCTGAGCCTTTTGCAAAATTCGGCAGCGGGATCTTTGCCGGGAATGGCTACAAAAGGCGCAAATGAGCAGAACAACGTTCCCTACCCGCTTGGGGTGGATGCCCCCTCCCTGGCCCAGCGTCCCCAAGCCTCCACGCGCAGCGCCAATTCCCCAAAGAATTCCGCTCCGAAGTCGCGGCGGATCTCGCCCGCGACCCGCTCCGCTTCCATGCTCAGGGAAGACAAGGACAAGTCCTTGAGAATCGTTGAATCTTTCCGGGGGCCACGGGAGGCAGCCAGAATCCTGCCGGTCAGGACATCGGCGCGGCAGACCGCCACCAGTTGCCGGAACAACAGGTCAAGGTCTTCATAGTCCTCGGGAGACAAGACCGCCCGGCCTTCAAGCGAGACTTCCTCCGAACAAAGCAGAGCCAGGCGGAGTCCCTCCTCCTTGCGGGAGACCAACTGACACCAACCAATGGTCTCGACGGCCGTCCCCGGCGGCATCCAGCCCACCACTCTGGAAAAGTCATTGTCCCCCAGCCCTCCGCTGACCTTGAGAATGTCCGGGGGAGGATTCCAGGGCACGGACCCGTGATCCTTCAGCCGGGTGGGGGGCCACGGCAGGGTCGTATGCTCCATGACGCTGAACGGGTGCCAGTAGCCGCACCACAGCGGAGCAAAGATCCCGTGCACAACCTGCGGGGTTCGCTCGAAGACCCGTGCCAGCAGGGGACCGGCATCGATGCCGTAACGGTCCGCCAACCACTCCCAGGTGTAGGTCTGCCAACGCCGGGAAGGAGCCAGAAAGTCCAGCCACTCCCCGATCGGTCGATTCCGGCCGGCGTCGGAGGCCCAGCGGGAGAAGGCCACGGCGTTGGCGGCATTGGGCGAATCGAAGATGGTTCGATAAGGACGCCACTCTCTGCCGGACTCATAGGCGATGCGCGCGGTCACCCCGCTGGGCTGCAGGGCATAGAGGCCATCCAGTCGCTCGCAAAAATGCCGCGGGTCGACGTAGGGAATGTCGGCCCGGCCGTAGTACTCCCCGTACACGTCGAACTCGACGATCATGGGTCGGTTCGGGTAGGCGTTGAGGTTGGGGTGAGGGACTTCGGCATTGGTGACGAAGTCGAGCACCACGTTCTTGATGTGAACCCAGACGTCTCCGGGAAGACTATCCATCGCCTCCCTGAAAATGGATCCCTGCCACTGATTCTGACCCACGGCTCCCCAGTCGCGAATGATCAAAGTCTTGCCCGCCCTGCGGCAGGCCCGCTCCATGGCTCCGAACACGCCGGCCAGCCGAGCCACCTGGTGAGTCCGGTCGGGCATTTCCAGAACTCCCGGAGTTTCCGTCAGTGACGTCACCACCAGCATGTCGACTTCCGGCGCCACCTCGAAAAACTCGGTCAGCGTGGCTTCCTCCCAGTCCTGCAGAAAGCCCGGATCCCCCGTAGCCGACTCCGGGTATTCCTGAGCGAGCTCGTCGGGAAGATCCCGGCGAACATGGTGCCAGGCCATGACTCCGAGACCCGAAGCCTTGACCTTGCCGAAGAGGTCCTTCATGTAGGCCAGATTCCGGCTGCGATCCTCCGGAGTCGAGACCGCCCCGCGGCTGTGCAGGTCATGGTGGCGAGCCAGCCTGGGGAAATCCCTGAAGGTCTGCCCACACAGGACCCAGTTCGCACAGGGCGGCACCGGTGAGTCGGTGTAGGCGTAGGGCAACTGCATGGCCATGTTGGGAAATTCCAGGTGGGTCACCTCAAAACCCGGCGCTTCCTGGATCGAGCGCTCCGCCGCCTGAGCCAGGTAGGCCCTGTCGTGGTTGACGAGAAACTGCCAGCCTCGCAGGCCAAAGGGTCGATGACCCCCTCTCGTGCCGGTCTCTTGTGAATTCACTCGTCTTGCTCCTTCTTTAATTTCAGAAGTGGTTCAAACCCCGAGGTGTTTCTCCAGGGTGCTGACCAGCGTGGATAGTGTCCTCACGCGGGCCCACAGCTTGTCCTCCGCCTCCACAACCGTCCAGGGAGCATAAGGGGTGCTGGTCCGCTCGATCATCTCCGTGACGGCCCTCCGATAGTCATTCCATCGGGTCCGATTTCTCCAATCCTCGGAGGTCAACTTGAATTGCTTGTGCGGAGTGCGTTCCCGAGCCTGGAAGCGGCGCAACTGCTCCTGCGGGCTCAGATGAAGCCAGAACTTGACGCAAACCACGCCCTCGTCGGTGAGGTGCCTTTCGAACTCGTTGATCTCCTGGTAGGCGCGGCGCCATTCCTCCTCGGAGGCAAATCCCTCTACCCGTTCAACCAGAACCCGGCCGTACCAGCTTCTATCGAAAATGGTCATGTGGCC
>JAPOZE010000289.1 GCA_026706225.1 Acidobacteriota bacterium | reverse complement strand
TCCGGCCATGCCTTTTTCCCCGTTCGAACCGGGTCTCATCATAGCACAGGGACAGGGGCGGAATTTGGAGGGCTCAGTCCAGCATCCCTGGGGAAAGAACCATCCACAAAGGGACATGAAGCGCGCGAAATCACACCAAGGTCACGAAATTGGCTTCCCGGAATCAAGCATGAGAAGATTTTTTATCAACATCGATGCACAGGATATGCAGGATTTTTGTCCCCAACCGCCTTGCCCCGAAATCAGACCTGAAGCGAATCCTCCCCCGCCCCACGATTTCTTTGGACAGTGATTTGAGAATCTGTATAAGAACCTGCAGGAGATGCAGCGCCGGGGAGAGTCGCACCTCTTCCTTCCGGTCTTCGGAAGACTTCCATTCGACAGCATCGCGCCATGCAATTCCCCTTCCATCTCAGCCTGAGCCAATGGCTGGAGTTGGCCCTGGCCCTCGGGGGATTTATCTGGATTGGCAGCCATACGATGTGGGTTTTGGACCCCGAGCCCGTGCCGGGGCTCTTACGACACTATGCCGTTGAGTGCATCGCTTTGTCGGGAGGGGTCGTACTGGCGTTGCTGATGCAGTTCCACCACGGGAAACCCCACGTTTCAATGTTGTGGTTCTGTCTGGGGATGGGAGCTGTGCTCGCGTTCCTTGGACTTCTGTACTTTGGAGTGGTTTCGGTGCTGACGCTGGCTCCCGCTTGGGCGGCGGGGGTTTTGGCAACTGTTCGTATGCGCGGAAACTGGGGTTACCTGTTGTGGTGGTTCTGGGCCGGGGTGATTGCTCAGATCGTATTGATGGCCGTGCTCACGGCCGGCGCCCTTATGATCGCACGCATGGGCGCTGCCTTGGAATTGGGACCGCCACCATGAATATCCCGCAATGGGGCGCCCGGCCACCCTCACGGCGGGAACGGCATGGGGTCGGCCGAAGCAGAGCCCTGGCGCCGTTGCCGGTCGAGCCGGGTGGAGGGAATCGCTCAGGCTGGACCAGGACGTGTGCGGGCGGGACGCCCGCGCTCCCGGGTGGGCTGCATTCCGTGACGTCGTCGCAGCCAAGGAGGTCCATCGGTATTCGTGTCTATTCGTGTCCATTTGTGGTTCGTCATAACGACGTTATGTTTTTCCTTGAAGGATGCGCTCGGCGGGGACCCGACCAATCGGTCTCGTCGCACCTCTTCCCGCCCCTTCGTAGATAATTCCTTGCGTTGCTTGGTGGATCTTCTGAGCTCCTCCGGCGTCGGCCCGCGGCGCCCCGCCGCCTTCCCGCCGCCTTCCTTGACACCCCCGAACGTTGGAAGTAACATCGCGAAAGGATAGGGATTCCGGCGAGGCGCCTACGGAAACCATTTCATCAGTTGCCGGCAAGCAGGCGGCCGGCCGGTCAGGCAGGAACGGGTGGAGCCAATGGACGAGCAGTTGAAGCGAATGATGAAGGAGTTGGGAGAAGCCATCAACGAGAGCCTCTCGAGCTCGGAATCGATCAGCGGAGCCATCGCCACCATCCGAAATTCCGGCTACGACGTCTTCCTGGTGCTGGAGGCCACCATAGGCTTCAACAAGAGGAGCGAGGAATCCCCCGAGGAGCCGGTTCTCGCCGAAAGCGAAGAGGTCGAAGCCAGGCTCGATATCACCTCTCAGGACATCAAGTTCCTGAAATCTCTCAAGATCAGCGTCGAAGAATCGGAATCCCCATAGAGCCTGCGGCTCCCGGCGCCGCGGAATGGAATCCCGGCGGCTCGAAACAGGCGGAGGCCACCCATGCGGATCAAGCAATCGGTCTGCTTCCCGATGGTCAAGCCGCCCAGCCTTTCCCTGGACGCCCTGTGCGAAGCCGCGGCAGCTATCGGCTACCCGGCGGTGGAGTTGTGGTACCGGGACGAGGATTTCGAGGAAACGGTGGATACCGCCCGCCGCCACAACCTGGAGGTGGCCTCGATGTCGGGTCACCGGAGCCTGGAGGAAGGACTCAATCATCCCGACAACCACGACCAGATCGAACAGGAGCTGAGGGAATCCATCCGGCTGGCGGCCAGGCATCGGATTCCGGGTCTGATCTGCTTTTCCGGGAACCGCCACCCGGAGCGCAGCGACTTTGAAGGCCTCCTGGCCTGTGCCCGGGGATTGAAACGGGTGGCGCCCTACGCCGAAGAAAAGGGGGTCAACCTGAACCTGGAGCTGCTGAACTCCAGGATCGACCACCCCGCCTACCAGTGCGACCGTCCGGACTGGGGTATCGCCGTGTGTGAAATGGTGTCCAGCCCCCGGGTGAAATTGCTGTTCGACATCTACCACATGCAGATCATGCAGGGCGACGTGATCCGAACTCTGCGCGAGACGATCGGTTACGTCGGCCACATCCACACCGCCGGCAATCCGGGGCGCAACGAAATCGACGACACCCAGGAACTCAACTACCGCGGGATCTGCCGAGCCATTGCGGCAACCGCCTACGACGGATACGTGGGTCACGAATTCCTCCCTGTCGGCGATCCCGTGAAAGCCCTCCGCCAGGCCTTCAGGACCTGCGACCAGGGCTGAAACGACAAATGGCGCGCCCTCTCCTGGTCATTGCGATCGCCGTCAGCCTGCTGCCGTCAGCCTGTGCCCCGGCAGAGAACGGCAAGGTCTCGCTGGTCGTCTATTCCCCCCACGGCAAGGAGCTGTTGTCGGACCACGAAGTCCGATTCGAGGCCCGCCACCCTCAGGTCGACGTCAAGTGGCTCGACATGGGAAGCCAGGACGTCCTGGACCGGCTGCGCTCGGAGAAGAACAATCCGCAGGCGGATATCTGGTGGGGGGCGCCTTCCGACCTCTTCGAGCAGGCCGGAGAGGAAGGCCTGCTGCTGCCGTACCGGCCCACCTGGGCCGAGGCCGTCCCCCCCGAGGCCCGCGGGTCGGGGGATTTCTGGTACGGGACCTACAAGACCCCCGAAGTCATCGCCTACAACAGCGCCCTGCTCAAGCCGGAGGAAGCCCCCGGGGAGTGGGATGACCTGCTGGACCCCAAGTGGAAGCGGAAAATCATCCTCAGGGATCCGTTGGCCTCGGGAACCATGCGATCCTACTTCTGCGCCATGATCCTGAGGGAGATGGAAAAGACAGTATCTGCGGAGGCCGGCTACCTCTGGCTCAGGGGGCTGGAAGACAACTCCAAGGACTATGTCCCCAAC
>JAPOZE010000526.1 GCA_026706225.1 Acidobacteriota bacterium | reverse complement strand
CGATCGAGATCAAGGTCGACCAGGTGCTCGGCAGGAAAAAGGCCGGCATGACCCGCGTCCAGGTTCGCCGGGAATGCCGGGAGTACGCCGGCAAGTTCGTGAAGCTGCAGAAACAGGAGTTCATTCGACTGGGCATCCTCGGGGATTGGAATGCACCCTATCTCACCATGAGCCACCGCTACGAGGCTGCCATCGCCCGCACCTTCGGCCAATTCGTGAGCGAGGGATACGTCTACAAGGGACTGAAACCCGTCCACTGGTGCTGCTCCTGTCGGACCGCTCTGGCGGAAGCCGAGGTCGAATACGAGGACCACACCAGCCCCTCGATCTACGTCAAGTTTCCCTTGAAATCGGATCCCACCCTGCTGGATCCGGCTCTGAGCGGCAGGAAGGTGTCGGTGGTGATCTGGACCACCACCCCCTGGACTCTGCCCGCCAACCTGGCTATCGCCTTCAACGCCAACCTGGAGTATTCGGCGGTCGAGGTCGGGGACGAGGTCTATCTGATCGCCTCCGAGCTGGTGGCGGCCACGGCCGCGGGCTGCGGCTTCAAGCCCGGAAGGACCCTGGCCACCATGGAGGGCAGGACGCTGGCCGCCCTCGAGACCCGTCATCCTTTCCTGGATCGCCTCTCGCCGGGTCTGCTGGGCGAGCATGTCACCCTGGAGCAGGGAACGGGATGCGTGCACACGGCTCCCGGCCACGGCCATGAGGACTATGCCCTGGGGAAAGCCCACGGTCTGGATATCTACTGCCCGGTAGACGGCGGCGGGAGGTTCCTGGCCGGCACGCCCCACGTCGAGGGCATGCGCGTCTTCGATGCCAACGGCACGGTGCTGCAACTGCTGCGCGATCGAGAGGCCCTGCTGGCGGCCGAGACTATTTCTCACTCCTACCCGCATTGCTGGCGCTGCCACAAGCCGGTCATCTTCCGTGCCACTCCCCAGTGGTTCATCTCCATGGAACACCGCGACCTCCGGGTCAGATCCCTCGAGGCCATCCAGGGTGTGCGCTGGCTCCCGGAATGGGGGCGGGAGCGCATCTCCGGCATGATCGCCAACCGCCCCGATTGGTGCGTCTCGCGGCAACGGGTCTGGGGGGTTCCCATCACCGCCTTCTATTGCGAAAGTTGCCAGGAGCCGCTGCTGGAGCCTGAAGCCATTGACCGCGTGGTCGCCATCTTCGAGGAGGAGGGGGCGGATGCCTGGTTCAGTCGTCCCGTCGACGATCTCCTGCCCCCCGGCACCCGCTGCCCGGGGTGCGGGGGGGATCGGTTTCGCAAGGAATCCGACATTCTGGACGTCTGGTTCGACTCCGGGGCCAGCCAGGCGGCAGTGCTGGGCCACCACCCCGATATCCCCTGGCCGGCCGACATGTACCTGGAAGGAAGCGACCAGTACCGGGGCTGGTTCCACAGTTCCCTGCTCGTCGGTGTCGCTACCAGGCAGGGAGCTCCCTACCGGCAGGTCCTCACCCACGGATGGACGCTGGATGCCCAAGGGCACGCCATGTCCAAATCGCGGGGCAACGTGATCGAGCTGCAAACGATCGTCAGGAGGGACGGCGCCGACATCCTGCGACTCTGGGTGGCGGCCAGCGACTGCCGGGAGGACATTCGGATCTCTCCCGATCTGATTCGCCGCCTTTCCGACGGTTACCGCAAGTTCCGCAACACGGCTCGTTTCATGCTGGGCAATCTCTCGGACTTCTCTCCCGCGAAGCATTCGGTGGCGACCCCGGACCTGGAGGAGCTGGACCAGTGGGCCCTGGTGAGGACCAGCCGGCTTCTGGAGCAGGTTTACGGTTGGTACGAAGCTTACGAATTCCATCGGATCTACCATCGGGTCTACGATTTCCTGACTGTCGACCTGAGCTCCTTCTACTTCGACGTCCTCAAGGATCGACTCTATACGGCTGCACCCGATGCGCATCCGCGGCGATCGGCGCAGACCGTGCTCTACCTCGTCCTGGAAGCGTTGACCCGGGCATTGGCTCCAATCTACAGCTTTACCTGCGAGGAAATCTGGGAGCACCTGGCCTCCAAGGCTGACCGGCCGGAAAGCGTGCACATGGCGCGCTTTGTGCCCGCCGACAGCCTGGTCGAAGGACTGTCCTCCCAATCGCTGAAGCGGCTGGACAACTGGGATCTGCTCATCCGGGCTCGCTCCACCGTGCTGAAGGTCCTGGAAGAAGCGCGCCAGGCCAAGTTCATCGGGAATTCCCTGGAAGCCAAGGTCACCTTGGCCGGGGACGACGGCTACGCTCCAATCTTCAAACGGTACCAGGGAATGCTGCCGGCTCTGTTCATCGTGTCGCAGGTGGAGTTGGGCGCTCCATCCGGTGAGGCACCCTATTTCGGAGAAGCGGAGGGACTGCGGGCCTCGGTTAGCCGGGCCGAGGGGCAGAAATGCGAGCGCTGCTGGATCTACTCCGCCGGAGTCGGTAGCGACCCCGATTTTCCGGCGGTCTGCCCCAAGTGTTCCTCCACACTCAAGGAACTCGGTGTGACGCCTGACCAGATCGATCCTGGCATGGCGGCGCCCTGATCGAACGGCGCCTGTCAATACGGGTTCATCCCATTCGGTGCCCCTGTCCCATGAGACGGCTTCCTTACTGCCTGATTGCTCTCGCCGTGTTTCTGAGCGACCGCCTGACCAAGAGGATGATTGAAGAGGATCTGGGGCTCTATGAGTTCAAGACCGTCATCCCCGGGTTTCTCGAGCTCACCCACACCCGAAACACGGGCATGGCCTTTGGCATCCTCAGCGGCTCGGCTTCGCCCTGGGTGCCCGTTGCGCTGGCAACCGTCTCCACTCTGGCCTTCCTCCTCATCCTGGGATTCGCCCTGCGCAACCCGGTAAGCCGCACCCGGCTGCAGTGGGGACTGATGCTGATTTTGGGCGGCGCGGCCGGAAACCTCCATGACCGTCTCGCCTACGGCTACGTGACCGACTTTATCGATGTGTTTTACGGGAGCTATCACTGGCCGACCTTCAACCTGGCCGATTCCGCCATCACCATCGGAATCGGACTGTTCCTGATTGAGATTCTGACCCAGGATTCCGCACCCGCGGACAGTGGCCGATTGACGGAATCCTGAGAGGCCTCCATTGTTTCCCATTCTGCTGGACTTCGGGCCCTTTCCGCTCCACACCTATGGATTCCTGCTGGCATTG
>JAPOZE010000267.1 GCA_026706225.1 Acidobacteriota bacterium | reverse complement strand
GGCCTTGATCCAGACCAAGGACAAGACCCCCTTCGACCGGCTGCGCCATCCCAACCGCCTGAACGCCAAGCTGGGAGGACTGGTGGCCGTGGTGGGCATTGCCGATGCCGCCCCGCCCAGGCAGGCCTACGAGGTCTTCGACGAGATCTGCGCCCAGATCGACGTTGAGATCGCCCGGCTGCGGGAGCTGTGCCAAGGCGAGGCGGCCTCCTTCAACCAACTGGCCCGCGAGGCGGGTTTTGCGCCGCTGGACGTCGAGTAGTGGCCGGGCCACCGGCTGTCAATCCACGGCAGGACACAAACAAAAGAGATATCCACGAAGGGTACGAAGGACAACGAGGGGACACGAAGAAGGAAAAATCAGGAAGACACTGGAGGCGGGTTGATTTCCTGTCGGGGCAGGAAGGGATGGGCGGCTACCTGGCCCTGGAAGGATGGGGCCCAGCGGCCGGGAATGGCCAGACCGCAGCTCGGACAGTCCCCCTGCGGCGTCAGGTGGTACCCCAGGATCAGGTAGCCGAAGCGTTCGATCAGCAGGGTCCGGCAATCCGGGCAGCGGGTATTCTCCAGATCCCCCACCCGGCCCGGCCGGTTGCCGGCATAGACGTAGCGCAATCCCTCCTGGCGGCCGGTCTCGGCCGCCGCAATCAGCATCTCGGCGCTGGTATTGTCGGGATCGGTCATCTTGTAGTCCTGGTGAAAGGCGGTCACGTGCCAGGGAATGTCTGGAGACACGCCCGCCAGGAAGGCCGCCAGCCGCCGAACTTCATCCTCTGAATCGTTGAAGCCGGGAATCAGCAGCGTCACGATTTCCAGCCAGAATCCCTGCCGGTACAGGCTGGAGATGGTCTCCAGGATCGGCTGCAGCCGTCCCCCCAGTCTGCGGTACTGGCGATCGCGGAAACTCTTCAGATCCACCTTGTAGAGGTCCACCCAGGGTTTCAGGTACTCCAGCACCTCCGGAGTGCCGTTGCCGTTGGAGACGAACCCGGTGGTCAGGCCTTCCTTGCGGGCCTCCCTGAATACCGCCACCGCCCACTCGCTGGTGATCAGCGGCTCGTTGTAGGTGCTCACGATCACCCGGGCCCGCTGCCTCACGGCCGCCCGGGCCAGGGCCTGCGGCGTCGCTCTGCGAGGGGGCGCCACCGCCGCCGGGTCCCTCAAGGCCTGAGAGGTCACCCAGTTCTGACAGTAGGCGCAGTGCAGGTCGCAGCCCAGCATGCCGAAGCTGTAGGCCAGCGCCCCGGGGTAGGCGTGGAAGAAGGGCTTCTTTTCGATGGGGTCGCACTGCACCCCTCCGGTGTATCCCCAGGGAACCATCAACTTGCCGCCCCGGTTGAAGCGAACCCGGCAGACGCCCGGGCGGCCCTCGGGAATGGGGCAACAGTGCCCGCAGGCGTAGCAGCGGATGCGCTTCTCATCCAGCCGCTCCCAGAGCTCACCCTCCTTCACCTTCTGGTTCAGGATGTTCTGCAGGGTTGACATGTTGCGCGACCGCGATTCCAGGGGACGTCACGAAAGGCTCGGCTTCGGCAGCGGCTGACCTACCGCTGCCGCTGCCAGGAATTGTACTCCCGCACCGGGCGGCAGGCGACCGAAACCTGAGCACCTTCGCCGGGTACACGGCTTGGTCATGCCGGCGACCTGATGGGGTTCACAGTACAAGCGCAGCAGGCCTTGTCGACTGTATAGTAGAAGGAATGTTCCCGCGGCGTCATTGACAAGCTCGGAGTACAGATCCAGGAATTTGGGCCGCAAGGCGTTGGAATGGGACAGCCTTCACTGAAACGGCTGAAATGTTACCGAGAACAGGGGAGACCATCCTTTCTCCTGGGGATTTCGCACCTATTACAGGGACCATGGTCCGAGTGAAGGCCACGGCAGGATTCCACGGCGCAGACTCCCGTGAGGTGTTCGTATGCGAGCTCGACTGATTCTCATCATTGCTCTGCTGCTGGTGGCACCCGCGTCGGTCCTTGGCGAGAAGACACTAAAATTCGCCGTGATCGGCGACAGCGGCACCGGCGGCAACCACCAGAAGCTGATCGCCGGTCAGATGCTGGCCTTCCACCGGAAACATTCCTGGAAGTTCATTCTCATGTTGGGAGACAACGTTTACGAGGATGGAGACCCAAAACACTTCGACAAGAAGTTCAAAGACATTTACAGGAAACTCAACGTCCCATTTCATGCGAGCCTCGGCAACCACGATCGGAGGACGGCCCGGGGCCGGCTGCAAGTTGAGGATGATGCATTCGGCTACGTGGGGAAACAGGACGAGTATGAGTTTGGCGAGGGTCCCCGAATCGGCGGAAAGCAACTGGCGCGCTTCCTCTGCTTGAACTCGGGTGCCTGGAAGGAACAGGAGGATTTGTCCAGGCGGGAGAAGTCTCTTGACAAAAGGCTTTCGGAATCGCCGGACTATCATTGGAACTTCGTGTTCTTTCACCATCCGATTTACTCATTTGCTCATTCCAAGTTCCCGCTCGGATTGCTGATTGGCCGTTGGGGACACGGATCGAACAAGAAATTGCGGAAGTTCTGGGAGCAAAGATTCATAAACGGGGGGATAGACATCGTTCTTTCAGGGCATGACCACTTCTATCAAAAGATAAGGAAACAGAAGGGTGGAATTCACTACTTCGTGTCGGGCGGTGGCGGCAAGATACGAAGGGGCATCAGGAAGAATCACCCCGAGGTCGAGTTTGGAAAAGTAACCTATCACTTCCTGCACTTCGAGGTCAGTGAGAGAGAAGTGCGATTCGCCGCTATCGACGAGGATGGGAACACCTTCCACCAGGGCTGCATAAGAAAAGACGAGAAGGATTGTTCAGCGCAAGCCCAGGATTCAGAATGAGCACTACTGGCGGACTGGCCGTCGGTCACTCGTAACCCTCGGAGTCGGCCGTGCTTTCTCCCAGGGGAGCGGGTCGGCGAGGGCGCCGTTCGGCGGGGGGCTTGGCCGGCCGGGGGCGGGCCTCCGGCTTCGGGGCGGCAGGAGCCGCCATTGTCGGGGCTGGGGGCTCCACCTTTCCGGCCGCCAGGCCCTTTTCCTCCAGCACTTCCCGGATCATGGCCTTGATCTCGCCGGGATCGGCGCCCACCGACCGGGTGGCGAAGGCCTTGCTGACCTCGCCGAAATAGAGGGAGCGGTGGGGGAAGGGAATCTCGATGCCCA
>JAPOZE010000662.1 GCA_026706225.1 Acidobacteriota bacterium | reverse complement strand
CCGGCCGGGGGCCGGAAGCCGTCTCTCCTTGTCTCTATGGGCCGGGATCGGGATAGACGTAGCCGACTCCGCGGACCGATTTGATGCGCTCGACGCCATTGAGGTGACGGCCCAGTTTCTTCCGCAGGTTGCTGACGTGCATGTCAATGCTGCGGTCGAAGGGGTCGAACTCGCGTTCCAGCAGGGTCTGAACCAGCTCCTCGCGAGGCAACACCTGTCCGGCCGACCGGAGCAGCATTTCCAGGAGATTGAACTCCAGCGTGGTCAGCACTACCGGTCGGCCGTCCCGCATCACCTTCCAGGCATTCCTGTCCAACTCGATGTCTCCCACCTTCAGGGGCGGATGACGAACGTTTTCAGGCTCCGGTTCTCTGTCGGGCCGGGAGCGGCGGGAAACGGCCCGGATGCGCGCAACCAGCTCGTGTGGATTGAAGGGTTTGCCCAGGTAGTCGTCGGCGCCGATCTCGAGCCCCACGATTCTCTCCACGTCCTCGGCTCTGGCCGACAGCATGATCACCGGGATGGGGGATTCGGCTCGGATGCGGCGCAAGACGTCGAATCCGTTGACGCCGGGCAGCATCACATCCAGAACCACCAGGGAGTAATCGCCGGAAAGGGCTCGTTCGATGCCCTCCTGTCCGTGGTTGACGGAGTCCACCTGAAACCCTTCCGCTTCCAGGTACCTGGCGACCAGCGAACACAGCTCGGTGTCGTCATCGACGACCAGCAAACGATCCATGGTGACCTCGACAGGTGGTGGGCGCCGTCCGGTATGCCCCCGAATCATTAAGGGTACTGTTTTGGATCGGCGCACCTCAACTGTCAAGAAAGCGGATTGACAAAACTCTACAGAACGCTGACGCACTCTTTACACCCCCTTCGCCGGGAGCGACGTATATATGGGTAAGAGTCAGGCGAGGAGCGAGGTTGCTGTCAAGGCTCTTGAAAATTCCAGAAAAGGAGGAAATTCCAATGTTTCACACTTCAAACAACACACGAACCGGAAAGATCCTGGCAAGAGGCATCGTGGTCTCGGTCTTCGCTCTGGCGTCGATTCTGCTGGCGGAATCCGCTTTTGGCCAATTCGCCGGCTTCGGGGATGGAGGCCGTCGGGGGAGAGGCCCCGGAGGCAAGGGCAAGGTCGGGATGCGGGGTGCGATGGTGGCCGAGTTCCTGGGATTGACCGAGGCCCAGCAGGCCGACATCAAGAAGATCCGAACGGCTGCCCGGGACCAATCCAAGCCGATCCGCCAGCAGCTTCGTTCCAACCGCAAGGCTCTGGGCGAAGCCGTCAAGGCAGGAGACACGGCCAGGATCGACACGCTGGCCAGCGAGCAGGGAAAGCTCCAGGGCCAGTTGGTGGCCCTCGGCGCCAACACGCGGCTGGATATCAGGAATGTCCTGACACCGGAGCAGCAGCAGAAGTGGACTTCGTTTCAGGAGAAGCGCAAGACCCGCCGGGAAGAGCGCAGGCAACGGAGACACCAGCGTGGCGGCCCCGGCGGAGAATGATTTCGCAATGTCACCTCAGCCAGGTTTGTCATACTGGAAGCGATGGGTTGGGCCCGGCTCCAAGGTCGGGCCCAACCCTATTGGCGCTGAAGCAGGAGCCGGATCGGGCTCGGACCGGAGACTGTCCAATGAGAACTTTCGGCGACCGATCGGACATGAGATCGAAAAAGGGAGGGAGAGATGGGAATCAATAGAACCATGGCGGTCCCGGTGATCCTACTCATGGGGCTGTCCCTGGTGCTGCTGGCGGGTGACAAACCCGATTTCTCCGGCACCTGGACCCTGGATCCCGAAAGGAGTGAAATGGGCAGGGGAGGCCGCGGTCCCGGCGCCGGCCGTTTCGGAGCCGGCAGAGGAGCCGGCAGACCCCGTGAAGGCGACCGGCAGCGAGGCGGCGGTCCCGGCAGGCGTGGCAGGAGTCCCATGGGCCGGGGAGGCATGAGGGGGTCTTTGACCATCGATCACAAGGAGGGGATGCTCGTCATCCGACAAACACTGAATTTCAGGGGCGAGGAGCAGGTCCGGACTTCCAGGTTCACGACGGACGGGAAAGAGTCGACCAACCCTGGATTCGGTGGCATGTCCATGCCGTCCAAGACCACTTGGGATGGGAATCGGCTGGTGACCGAGTCCAGCATGGAAACCCGCATGGGGCTGATTCAGTCCAGGGAAGTTCGCAGCCTCTCCGATGACGGCAAGACCATGACCGTGGTGAGGACCACCAGGGGCGGACCGAGGGAGCGAACTCAAAAGTTGGTCTACGTGAAAGAAGCGGCTCCTTGAGGCCCTCTTCCAACGGTCGTTCCGCGCGGCCGTTGGAAGCCTGCGTCCGGTCTTGACGAATCTTTACGAAACGTTGACCGACTCTTTACCTCGTTTGCGCCTCGATCGGCATCTGATCCTGTGGACAATCAATCCGCGGGACATGAAACCCGAGAAGGAGGGCGTCATGCAGTTTCTCAGAAAATATGTGCTCACACCCTGCTTGACATTGAGCCTTGCCGGCGGTGTGCCGTCGTTTGCCAAGGCCCCCAAGAACTCCGACCTGGAGGAGATCGGGAATCGAAACGTCAACAAGGGGAACTTGAACATCATTTCGATCGAGAAGGAGATCGCTCTGGGCCGGCAGCTCTCCCGGCAGATCGAGCGTCAGGTCAAGCTGGTCGAAGATCCTGAAGTCACCGAGTACATCAACCGGGTCGCCCAGAACCTGGTGCGCAATTCCGACGCCAGGGTGCCCTTTACCATCAAGGTGATCGACTCGGAAGAGATCAACGCCATGGCTCTGCCCGGGGGGTTCCTCTACGTCAACAGCGGACTGATCACGGCGGCCGACAGCGAATCCGAGATTGCCGGCGTGATGGCCCACGAGATTGCGCACGTGACCGCCCGGCACGCTACCGAGCAGCAGACCAAGGCCACCATCGCCAACTACGCCATGATCCCCCTGATCTTTCTCAGCGGAGGGATTGCGTCGGCGATCTACAACGCGTCCAGCTTCCTGATTCCCATGCAGTTCCTGCGGTTCAGCCGCAAGGCGGAAACCGAGGCCGACTACCTGGGTCTCCAGTACATGTACAAGACCGGCTACGACCCCACCGGGTTCGTTTCCTTCTTTGAGAAACTGCAGTCCAAGAAGAAGAAAAAGAAGGGCAAGCTGGCCACGGCCTTCTCGAC
>JAPOZE010000585.1 GCA_026706225.1 Acidobacteriota bacterium | reverse complement strand
AATTCGACAAGAACAACGAGATCTACTTTTTCTTCGGCGTTCGAAGCAAGCGCGACCTCTTTCTTCACGACCGCTTCCTCGCCTGGGCCAAGAGCAAGCCCCGTTTTCACTATATCCCCGCCCTGTCCCATCCTCGACCGGAAGACAACTGGGAGGGAGAGACCGGCTACGTCCAGATACCCCTGGACAAGCGCATCGAGGGCCCCACGGGAGCTCACGCCTACCTGGCGGGTCCCCCGATCATGATCAAGTTCGTTGAAGAGGTGCTCCGGTCCAAGGGGATTACCCAGGACCGGACACACTACGACGAAATCGAAGCCCGGTAGTTCGAGCGAAGGGTCGAGCCCCCGAAACGGCAATTCCCGTCAGTCCTTCCATTCAACCCCGTACCGGGCATCTCGTTTCTCCCTCCACCCGCTTGGCGCCCGTGGCCTCTCCGTCCTACCACATCGAGCCCATTCCCCTCTCCTGGGACCCTCTGCAACTGGTCCGGGCGGCCGGCTCCGGGGGAGTGCTGCTCGATAGCGGGCCCGGTTACGGATCCTTCGGCAGATTCTCTTTCTTTGGATGCGAGCCGTTTCTGAGGTTGACGGCACAGGGCGCCGCGGTCCGCTCGGTTGGAGAGCACCGCCGGCAACTCACCCAAGGCAACCCGGTTGAGATCCTCGCCCGATCGATCCGGGAGCAGACCCTCCCCGTGGAGGCGCCGGCGAGTCACGCTTCTCACCTTCCCTTCCGGACCGGAGCCGCCATCGGCTTCCTATCCTACGAGTTGGGCCGCTTCACCGAACCCTTTCCCCGCCGCTCCAAGGAGGAGCCGGCCCTGCCCGACCTGCAGTTTTTCTTCTTTGACGCGCTGCTGGCCCACGACCACAGCATGAATCAGACCTGGGCGATCGTCCGCAACCGACCCCAAGCCGAAAAGCGGCTGCAATCCACTCTGGACAGAATCGAGCAGGCCGGACCTGAAGGCACCGGGCGGTGCCGTGGGCGGCAACCGGGCCCGGAAAACTGGACCAGCAGCCTGACCTACGAAGACTACTCGGCGGCGGTGAGACGGGCCGGGAGCTACATTGCCGATGGAGAGATCTACCAGGTCAACCTGTCGCAGCAACTGTGGTGCCGCTGCTCCATGACGGCGCCGCAACTCTACCGGGAACTGCGCCGGACCGGAGCCACGCCCTTCGGAGCCTACCTCCAGGGAAGGCATTGGGCGGTGCTCAGTCTTTCGCCGGAGCGGTTTCTGCGCTACTGGCCCGGGCAAAGCCGGATTCAGACTCGACCCATCAAGGGGACCCGCCCGCGCGGCGCCTCGTCCGAAGAGGACCAGGAGCTCCGGCAAGCTCTGTTGCAGAGTCCCAAGGACGCCGCCGAGCATGTGATGATCGTGGACCTGGAACGCAACGACCTGGGGCGGCTGGCCCGCTACGGAACGGTACGGGTTTCCGATTTCCGCCGCCTGGAGACCTTTCCCACGGTCCACCACCTCACCTCCACCGTCGAAGCCCAACTCAGAGCCAACTGCAGGTTGGAAGATCTCCTTCAGGCCACCTTCCCCGGCGGGTCCATCACCGGGACTCCCAAGGTGCGCGCCATGCAGGTCATCGACGAACTCGAGCCCCGCCCCCGCGGCGTTTACACGGGAAGCATCGGATACCTGGCGTTCGATGGAAACCTCGACCTCAACATCGCCATTCGAACGCTGGTCCTCAAGGACGGTTGGGCCTGCTACTCGACCGGCGGGGCCATCGTGGCCGATTCCCGGGCGGATGACGAATACCTGGAAACGCTCCACAAGGCGCGCCCCTTTCTGAGGGCCCTGGACCTGGGCGAACCCCCGCGCCCCGGCCGGAAAGCCCCCGTCGGTTGAGCTTGTTGCAAACGCCTCCGTTGTGTATTGAAGGCCGGCATTTCCTGCCACCGGCGCGAAATGAGGAGCGGCTGAACCCCCGTCCCGGCCGGTTGCTAGCGGCCGGCCTTTCCCTTAAACTAGGGCCATGATCCGCTTTGAAGAGGTGCTGGCCAAAGTCGAGAGATCCCATCCTTCCGACGACCTGGAGGTGCTGAGGAAGGCCTATCGCTTTTCGTCCAAAAAGCACGATGGACAGTCCCGTGAATCGGGCGAGCCCTACTTCAACCATCCTCTGGCGGTGGCCGATATCCTGGCCGACATGAAGCTTGACGCCAGTTGCGTCAGTGTCGGACTGCTGCACGACGTGGTGGAGGACACGGTCGTTCCACTGGAGGAGATCGAAGAGAACTTCGGCAAGGACATCGCCAACATCGTCAACGGACTCACCAAGATCAACCAGTTCCGCTTCTACTCCAAGGAAGCCCGGCAGGCCGAGAATTTTCGCAAGATGTTTCTGGCCATGGTGGACGACATCCGAGTGGTTTTGGTCAAGCTGGCCGACCGGCTCCACAACATGAGGACGCTGGAATTCCTTCCGATGGAGAGACGGCAGCGGATTGCCCAGGAGACCATGGAGATCTACGCTCCCATCGCTCACCGCCTGGGCATGGGAAAGATCAGGGGTGAGCTCGAGGATCTTGCCTTCGCCACCCTGGACCCCGAGGCCCATCGCCAGATCAAGCAGGAAATCGAGCAGAAGAGAAGAGTTCAGCAGACCCTGCTGGAGGAAATCAAGGACCGGCTGACCCGTCAGCTCCAGGAACACGAAATCCCCTGCACCCTGGAATCCCGAATCAAGCGAATCTACAGCACCCATCAGAAAATCAGGCGGCAGCGCATTTCCGTCGAGCAGGTCTACGACCTGCTTGCCTTGCGCATCATCACCGGCTCGGTGAAGGACTGCTACGCGGCTCTGGGCATCATTCACAACCTCTGGCAACCGGTGCCGGGACGCATCAAGGACTTCATCGCCATTCCGCGGCCCAACATGTACCAGTCCATCCACACCTCGGTCATTGGCCCCCAGGGACAACCCTTCGAGGTGCAGATTCGCACGGTCGAGATGCATCGAGTGGCCGAGGAAGGCATCGCCGCCCACTGGAAATACAAAATGGGCCGGGGCATGGACGAAAAGGACGACCAGCGTTTCCTCTGGCTGCGGCACCTGGTGGAATGGCAGCAGGAGATGCAGGATCCCAGCGACTTCCTCAGCACCCTCAAGATCGATCTCTATCCCGAAGAGGTCTACGCCTTCACTCCCAAGGGCAAGGTGATCATTCTTCC
>JAPOZE010000402.1 GCA_026706225.1 Acidobacteriota bacterium | reverse complement strand
ACGCCCTGACCGTCACGACGCAGCGCATCGGGACCTGGCGGCGCCGGGAGGCGGTTCTCTGTATGCCGGCGAGAGCGCGCGCCCCTTCAGCTTCCCTCGGGAGGTCGGAGGGATCCTTACCAAGCGGGGATGCAACAACCAGGAATGTCACGGGAGTGTCAAGGGCCGCGGAGGGTTCAAGCTTTCGGCCAACGGACTCTATCCCCGGGACGATCATGAGTGGATCGTCCAGGGAGGGGTCTACCAGGTGCTGAGTCCGGAGCCGCTGGGACCCCGTCAGCCCAGGATCGACCTGAAGCAGCCGGAAAACAGCCTCCTGCTGACCAAGCCCACCATGGAAGAGCCCCACGGAGGTGGCGAGCGGCTGAGCCGCGACTCGGCGGACTACCGCACGCTGGTGGAATGGATCAGGGCAGGAGCCCCTTACGGCAGCGAGGAAGACCATCGAGCCAGGGAAATACAACAACTGGAAGTATCGCCCCGCCAGCCGGTAATGCGGGTGGACGAGGAACAGCAACTCCTGGTGACGGCCACTCTGGCCGGTGGGCTTACGGAAGACGTGACCGATCAGGTCAATTTCGAGTCCAACCACCCCGAGGTGGCCGAGGTCAGCGACGGCGGCCTGGTCCGGGCCAGGCAGCCCGGTGAGACAGCCGTCGTCATCCGGGCGGCGGGACGGGCCGCAACCGTGGTCATCGGGGTGATTCGACAGCCTCTGGCCGGCTATCCCCGCGTGTCCCAAAGAAACTTCATCGACCGGCTGGTGTTCGCCAAGCTGAGGCGGTTGCACCTCCTGCCGTCGGAGCCCTCGGACGACCAGCAGTTCCTGAGGCGGGTCTGTCTGGATCTGACCGGGACGCTCCCCCCACCGGAGAGAGTGAGGGAATTTTTGGCCGGCGATCGTCCCGGCAAGCGGGACGAGCTGATCGAGACCTTACTCAACTCTCCGGAATTCCTGGACTATTGGACCTTCAGGTTTGCCGATCTCTTCCGGGTCGGGAAATCGGTGCAGGGTTTTACCAAGTACAGCCGGCTCTACTGGGAATGGATTCGGGACGGGATTGCCCGCAACAAGCCCTACGACCAGATGGCCCGGGAGCGCATCGCGGCCCAGGGCTACGGTGGCCCGGCTCTTCACTACTATCTCATCGGAGGAGACCTCCCCTCTCCCCAGGACATGATGGGCGAGCAGGTTCGGGTCTTCCTGGGACGGCGCCTGGACTGCGCCCAGTGCCACAACCACCCCTACGAGCCCTGGAGCCAGAATCAGTTCTGGGGCATGACGGCCTTCTACGGTCAGTTGACCCGGGTCGGAGACATCAATACGGGCACCGCGCCCTATAACATCATTCTGGATGACCCCGAGGGGCACGGCGTGCTGGGAAAGGGCGGGCCGATCATGCACCCCCGCAACAAGACGGAGGTTCGGCCGGCGTTCCTCAGCGGAGAGCCGGCCGGGCAGAATGGGGCCGAGGATCCGCGGGCCAGCCTGGCGGAGTGGATGACCTCACCCGACCGGCCCGAATTTGCCGAGGCCATCGTCAACCGCATCTGGGGCCGTTTTTTCGGAAGGGGGATCGTGGATCCGGTGGACGATTTCAAGCTGGCCAACCCCGCCACCCATCCCGACCTGCTGGCGGCTCTGGCCGAGGATTTCAGGGCGGGCGGCTACGACCTGAGACAACTGATGCGCAGAATCGTTCGGTCCAGGGTCTATCAGCTCTCCAGCTTCCCCAACTCCAGCAACCGGACGGACCGTACCAACTACGCCCGGGCCCATCCCCGGCCGCTGGATGCCGAGGTGCTGCTGGACGCCATTTCCCAGGTCACCGGCGTGCCGGAGCGGTTTGGAACCAAGCCCGAAGGGACGCGGGCCATCAACCTGGTCTCCAGCGACATGTACCCCTCCCGCTTTCTGGAGCTCTACGGCCGGCCCAACCGGCAGATGGTGCCCCAGCGGAAGGTTGAAGCCAGCCTGGGCCAGGCCCTCCATCTTCTGGCCGGGTCCACCTACACCGGCAAGCTGTCGGGGAAGGGAAGCCGGATCGGTCGCTTGCTTGCCGCCGGGGCTTCCAATGCCGAATTGGTCGAGGAGTTTTACCTGGCGGCGCTTTCGCGGTTCCCGACCGCCGAGGAGTTGGGCGAACTGGAAAGCTGGATCGAAGGACAGGATTCGCGGCTGAAGGCGGCGGAGGACCTGGTCTGGGCCCTGATCGGCTCTCGCGAATTTGCCTACGTTCATTGAGGATCGGGTTTATACTTGACTGGTTTGAATAGTCCCATGCCCATATCGGGAGCGACGTCATGAAGTGGTCAGGCTGCTTGCAATGCACCGGGGAGAATCTTCGGCGGCGCGATTTTCTGCGGGTCGGTTCTCTGAGCCTGCTGGGCTTCAACTTGAGCCAGTTCCTGGCCCTGAAGGACCTGATGGCCAAGGCGGGGCCGCCGGGGAAGGTCAAGGCCACCTCCTGCATTCTCCTCTGGCTGGAGGGCGGGCCCAGCCAGGTCGACACCTGGGATCCCAAGTCCAACAGCGGATTCAAGGCCATCCCCACCAACGTGGCCGGCATTCAGGTGTCGGAGCTGCTGCCCCGGGTGTCGCGGCACATGGACAAGCTGTCCATCATCCGGTCCATGCACACCGAGGAGATCGACCACCCCGAGGCCACCCACTACGCCATCACCGGACACCGGCCCAACCCCACCATGCAGTTCCCCAGCCTGGGATCGATCCTGGCCAAGGAACTGGGCCAGCGCAACGGCATGCCGGCCTATGTGCGCCACGGGGAGCACGACGACTGGAAGGGTTACGAGCGCTATTTCGGGTCGGCCTTCATCGGTCCGAAATATGCTCCCATGGTGGTCCCCGATCCCGACCGCAAGGACTTTGCGGTTCCGGATCTCTCCCTGCCCAAGGGCATCTCGCTGGAGCGCATTCAGGATCGCCGCTCGCTGCTCGGGATCGTGGACAGGCTGTGCCGCCAGAAGGAGGAGGTAGCCGAATACTCCAGGATGGACAGCTTCACCCAGCAGGCCCTCAGCCTGATTCTTTCTCCCGAGGTCAAGAAGGCCTTCGATCTCTCTCATGAAAGCGAAAAAACCAAGGATGCCTATGTCCGCCACGGCTTCTGACAGAGTGTGCTCCTGGCCCGGCGGCTGGTCGGGCATGGTGGTCGGCTGGTCGCGTCGGCCGGCTACA
>JAPOZE010000507.1 GCA_026706225.1 Acidobacteriota bacterium | reverse complement strand
GCGGGTAGTTGGTGCGGCGAATGCACTTGGAAACATCGGTGCTGGAGGCCTCGGGATTGGGGATCCGGCCGCGTTCGAACAGGGCCACCCGGTGGCCGCGCCGTCGCAGCTCCAGCGCGGCCGCCATGCCGAAGATTCCGACCCCGACGACGCCGATGTTCATGGAAGCATACCGTTGAGTTCAAGTGTTTCGGAGAGCACTTCGGCAAGGCTTTGCATCAACTCCTCATGTGTGCGTTCCTGGCAATTCACGCCGGGGATTTCCTCAATCCAGCCAATCCACCACTCGCCGCGATGCTTTACGACAGCCGTGTATTCCATAGTTGCTCCAGTCCAACAGACCGGCACACCTCTGCGTGTGCTACTTAACCTGCTGGCCGGTGCGAACATGTTCGGCGCGAATATCCAGGAGCACGGTGCCCGCGCGGTCCTTCAGCATGACCGTCGATTCGTAATTCCCGCCGCTGGTGAATCGATCCACAATTTTTCCTTCGATGCCTGCGCCGAAATCGACGTACTTCCAGGTCATGGTCGAGGTTGCTTCGTCCCAATCGCCAATCCAGAAGCTGTGCGAGCCATCGGAATTGAATGTCCACTTGTGGTACTTCCTGCTGGCGGAGTCATAGCGATGAATCTCGCGCGTTTCATGCTGGCCGCTCCGGCTGGACGTCTGCTGAAAACGGCCGTCCAGAATCCACACCGACTTCGACGTTCCCGATAGTTCCTGCGACGTGGGCGACCAAGCTGCCGGCTTGAGAACCGTGTTGGACTTCCAGGTGCCCAGCCATTTGTTCAGTATTTTCGCAGCGGCTGCCTGCGGTGGAGGTTCCGCGGTGGCGTTCGATGCCACTGCGACTGCAAGCAAGGCCGGCAGGATCCACAACCGTTTCATATTTTGCTCTCTGTCTTCTCCTGGTCGGAGAAGCGACTGGTTTGATCGGACGGGCAAAAGTTGAACTGAACCGGCACCCCCCACCGGGTCGCCAGTGGAATGGTGAATGGCAGTTTATCTTCAGTTCCTTGGCCAGCGCCATTTAAAAGGCTCGCCGGTACAGACTGTGCTAGGCTTTGACGGCCTTGATTCCTTCTGTTTCCATTGGCCGTTCCCTCTTGGGTGCCCACATGTTTTCTCGAACGCTACTCCCCATTTTTCTGGCTTTCGCCGTTCTCTTGCCGGGCCGCCTGACCGCCCAGGAACAACCGCTCACCAGCCGGGCCGACCCGTCCCTGGATTATCCGATCCGCGTGGTCGAGGCCGAGCCCTATCTGAGGCCCGGAACCAACATGTCGGGCGAGGGGGATTTCAGGCCGGTGCACCGGGAACTGGGAACCCTTCCGGCGGAACGCCTGCGTCTGCCTGTTCCCGGATCTACCTGGCGGCTTGACGGCCGGGTGGTCAGAACCAAGGATGGAACCCTCTACGCCGGTTTCGGCACCTATCTCTACCGGTCCGATGACGACGGCGGGAGCTGGACCGGCAGGCGGCTTGAGGGGCTGCCCGACACGCGGGGCGAGCCGGTTGCCGCCCAGGCCTTCGGCGCGGCCGGACCCTACATCCTGGTCTGCCACGCCGCCACCGGCTTGCCGCCCGTGATGTCCGAGCTGGTGGAGAATCCCGCGGTCACTGCCGGCAAGCACGAATTGCGTCCCCTGGTGGTGTCCCGTTCCAGGGATGGAGGAGAGCATTGGGAGAGCAGCCATCCGCTCAGCCCCCCTCCCGGCTATCGAGCCCTGACCGGCGACGGCAACTCCATCATCGCCCTGGGAGACGGCACCCTGCTGGCGGCCCTGGACGCCTACAATCCCGGGTTGGAGGGGGAACACTCGGACCGCTTCGCTGAAGTGTTTTTGCGCAGCCGGGACCAGGGGCTCACCTGGGGAGAGCCGACCCTGATCCCGGGAACCGCCGCCGAAACAGGCCTGGTTTCCCTGGGTGGGCTGCGGGTGCTGGCAGCCATACGAGGCGTTCCCAACTCCCGGCTGGGCGGCAAGACCATCCAGTTGGCCAATTCCAGCGACGGCGGACGCACCTGGCGCCACTTCAGGCCCTTGACCCGGACCTTCGGCCAGGCTCACGGCACCCTGGCCCCTCTTCCCGGGGGAGGGATCGTGGCCGTCTACGAGAACCGCTACCCGTACCATCAAGGGGGCGATGTTCGGGCCAGGATCAGTTGGAACCGGGGCAGGACCTGGGAACCGGAAGTCTACATCCTGATGAAGGGACACGGCTACGGCAGTGCGGTTGCCGGCAGCGACGGGACCATCATCACCGTTGCGGGCGATGGCGCTCTGGGAAGAAATGGCCGGCCTGGGAGCGAAGGTCACACGCTGCAGGCCGTTCGCTGGAAGCCGTGGCGCAAGAGCGGCAGGATCGTGCACTGACTGCGGCGGCTGGCCGGGCGCCCCACCCCGCTCACCAGGCTTGTGGCCCGCCCCGAGGAGATCTCAGGGAGAAACCATGCGGCAATCGAGCTCTTTCGTTCGTACGGCCGTGGCGGCGGCTCTGCTGTGGTGGGTGGGAGTCGGTCAGGCTCTTCCCCAACAGCCGGTCCGGGCAGAGCTGGTGGAAAAAATCCAGAAGGTGCTGGCCGAGCTTCCTTACTACGGCATGTTCGACCACCTGGTCTTCGAACTGGAAGAGGACCGCGTCACTTTGGGCGGCTACGCCTTTCAACCCGTCCTGAAGGCCTGGGCGGAGCGGGAAGTGTCCAGAGTCGGTGGTGTGGCGAAGGTGGACAATCAGATCGAAGTGCTCCCCGCCTCAACCAACGACGACCGCATACGCATGGCCGTCTTCCGGGCCATCTACAAGGATCAGGACCTGGCCGGCTACGGCTTTGGCGGCGAGACCTGGAGAGCCTTTACTCGCAACGAGCACGAGATCCTCTACTTTGAGCGGGAGCCTCTGGGGATCTATCCCATACACATCATCGTCAAACACGGTAACGTCATCCTGGTGGGTCTGGTCGCCAGCCAGCAAGACAAGAACCTCGCCGGCATCAAGGCCAACGGGGTCAGCGGGGTCTTCTCGGTGACCAACAACCTCCGGGTCGACACCAGGATGCAGTCGCCGTAGAACACGGGATCGAAAAACCTCGGCTTGGGGGCGACGCCTCCTCTGCGGACCGCCCGCCGAGCTTCCTGTTGCATGTCCCAACCGATTGGGGAAAGGAGAACTCCATGATCAGAAGAGACTTCGTG
>JAPOZE010000626.1 GCA_026706225.1 Acidobacteriota bacterium | reverse complement strand
TCGAGGAGGCCTGCGTCGGCTTGCCGGGCCTCATCCCTGCCGATGGGGCACAGCCGTGAAGCTTGGTGGCCCTTCGTCGTTCTTCTGGTGTCTTCGTGGATTACTCTTTTTTCGTTTGTTTCAGACAAGCGGCCAAGCGGTTCTCGAAGACCAGGTCTGACCGGAAGTCCTTCAGTTGCAGCGACGATCGGAAGGAGGGGGGCAAGGCTCGCCTGGGAACCAGTCCGACGATCTCGCTGTCCGAGACCCGGGTTCCCAGCCGCTCGGCCTCCCGGCAGACGGCCTGGAAGACCCCTTGGATCGAGCTGATCTCGAAGTCGGTCAGGTTGATGGACACCTGGACCTGGTCCCTGGTCTTCAGGTTCACTCCGATTGCCTTGACATGGGGGAGTCCACCGCTGGAAGAGCGGATCTTGCGGGCAATATGCCTGGCCGGACGGATGTCCGAGGTCGCCAGGTTGACGTTGTAGGCGATCAGGAATTTGCGGGCGCCGACTGCGGTCGCTCCGGCAGTGGGGTGGAGTCCGGGGCCGCCGAAGTCGGGCCGCCGCTGTGTCGGTCCGGCCAACTCGGAGCGCAGGCCCTCGAACTGGCCGCGGCGCACATTCTCCAAGCGGGCCCGTTCAGGGTGCAGGGCCGCGGCCCCGTAGAGATAGACCGGGATGCCGAAACGGCGGAAGGCTTCCTGCCCCACGGCTCGTGCAATCAGCGCACAATCCTGCAGGTCCACATTGCGGACCGGGACGAAGGGAACCACGTCGGCGGCTCCGATGCGGGGGTGGACGCCGGAATGCCGATTGAGGTCGATCAACTCAGATGCTTTGCCCATCGCCCTCAAGGCGGCCTCAGCGACCCCTCCCCTGTCGCCCACAAAGGTAATGACGGTCCGGTGGTGGTCCGAGTCCATGGTGCGGTGCAGGATCCCCACGCCGGCAACCGAGTCGATTGCGGAGGCGATGCGGTCGATCACCCGCGGGTCTCGCCCCTCGCTGAAATTGGGGACACACTCGACGATTGTTTTCATGGTGCACCCGGCGAACTGCGCACATTGGGCGGTCAGGGTTGCCGGCTATGTCGAAGACTTCAGCAGAGAGGCGTATTCCTCGGGGAGGGTCTTGGGTCTGCCGTTCCGGTCCAGGACGATATGGGTGGTGCTGCCCGTGGCGACCAGAGCGCCGCCGTTCTTCTTGACAATCTCGTAGCGAAAGTTCAAGGCCCGCTTGCGCAAGGATTCAACGGCGGTGCGGATCTGCAGGACCTCGTCGTACAGGGCAGGGGAGTGGTAGCGGCAGCGGGCTTCCGCCACGGCCAGGTAGGCCTGGGTCTTGGCTTCCATTTCGGCATAGGAGAATCCACGGTCCCGGCATACCTCGGAGCGTCCGACCTCGAACCAGACCAGGTAGTTGGAGTAGTAGGCCACTCCCATCTGGTCCGTTTCCGCATAGCGAACCCGGATTTCGGTGGTCACCCAACGGATCGGGGACTGGGATGAGCGCCGGAGCCGCTCGGGCATGAGAGTCGCCTCGGGAGTGGAGAGCTCTGCCTATGGGGTGGCGGAAGTGGATCCGGAGGCGGAGTTGTCGAACTGCTCGATGATCTCCTGAGTGATCTCTATGGCGGGGTTGACGAAGAAAACCTCCTGAGAAAAGTTCACGATCAGGGAAATTTTCTGGTCCTGGGCATACTTTTCGACCACGGGTCTCAGTTGGCTGGCGATCTGCCGCACGATCTGCTGCTGCATCTCGTTGAACTCCCTTTGAGCATCTTCCTGGGCCCGCGTAAGCTGGGTGTTCTTGGCTTCGATATTCCTGGAAAGAGCCTGCCGAGCTTCCGGATTCAGGGAGGCCGCCTGCTCGTTCAATTGCCGTTGCAGGGTGGCAATCTCATTGCGTTTCTGCTGGAACTCGGTCTGTTTGGCAGACGCCTTTTGCTCGAACTCGGCGAACAGCTTCTTGCCGGCGTTGGACTGGCGGATTACGGCCGCGTAGTTGAGCACGGCCACCTTTCCGTTGGAACTCTGGCCCAGAGCGGTTGCAGACAGAATTAAAATCCCGGCCAGCAGGCTGAGGATGAAATTTTTGGTCGACATCGTCACTCCTTACTTCACGGATTGCGGGAAAACCCCGCTCTTTGCAATATGATACACGCGCGACCGCGATTTTGGCCAGAGGCGAATTCCCGGCTAAGGGAAGTACTTTCCCAGGGATGCGGGAAGTGACTTGATGATGTCGTTGTAGGTCACCGCCACGACCAGCAGGATCACCATGACGACACCCACCTGCGTCACCTTCTCCCGGACGCTCAAGCTGAGATCCCGTCCAACCAGAGACTCTACCAGAATGATGGCGATGACTCCGCCGTCCAGGATGGGGATGGGCAACAGATTGACGATTCCCAGGTTGATGCTGATCACCGCGATGAACATGATCAAATCGGAGATGCCGGACTGGGCGGCCAGGCTGGATTGTCTGGCAATCGCAATCGGACCGCCGACCATGCTCATCGGAGCGGTGCCCCGAAGCAATCGATGAAGGAACTCGAAGAGCAGTCCACCAAAGCGGATATTGCGTTCGATTGAAGCGTTCAGCGCCTCCACCAGGGAGAGCTGCTTGACGGTGGTTCGGGCCATGGGGTTCAACATGACCCCGATCATGCGTCTTTGGGTGGTTTCGTCCCGGTAAGGGGTAACCTGGAATTCCAGCTCCCGGCCGTTGCGCAGGACCGTAATCGGGATCACCGGTTCCTGGTTCCGGTCCATTGCGTCCACCAGGTCGAGTCCGGCCTGGCTGAGCACCACTCCGCCCACCTTGACCACCTGATCTCCCGGCAAAATGCCGGCCTCGGCGGCCGGTTTGCCCGCCAGCACCTCCATGACCTTGACCGAAGCCAGCTCGAAAGGGGCGATTCCCAGATAGCCGGCACGGTCCCGGCCTCGGGCCTCGGGAGTCAAAGTCAAGGGGAAGGTCTCTGTTCCTCGCTGGACCTGCATTTGCAAGGGAACTCCCGGACTGATGCCCACCTCCAGCAGGAACTCTTCCCAGGTGGGGTTTTGCCGAGCACCGGCGGCGACGATATGGTCACCCGGCCTGAGATCGGAGGCGAGCGCGGGGGAGTCGGACTTGATCAAGCCCACCACCACCGATTCACGGGGCCAGATGGGAACCTCGTATCGGTAGTAGAAGAGTCCGGTCAGCAGGACCACCGCCAGCACG
>JAPOZE010000599.1 GCA_026706225.1 Acidobacteriota bacterium | reverse complement strand
GCCTGGTTGAGGGTAACCCCGGCCTTCAGCCTGCCCCGGTTGAAGACCGGCTGTACCACGTTTCCGATCAATGACCACACCAGCAATTCAGCCGACAGCAGTCTCCGCAACTGGTCGCTGGAAGTGCCGAAGGTGGAGGTGAGGCTGAATCTGGGCCGGAGTTGAGCCTTGGCCTCGACGATTCTGGCGTCGGCCGCCAGCAAATCCCGTTCGGCCGCCACCAGGTCCGCCCGACGGTGGACCAGTTCGGAGGGCAGGCCGGTGGGGACCTGTTCGGGCCCTTCGGGAAGATCCTTCCCCAGCTCGTGGCTGCCATCCGGATAGTCGCCCATGAGGATCTGGAGTTGACGGACGCCGCGGTCCGCGAGCTCCAGGCGCGACTGCAGCGCAGCTTCGGCGATTCTCAACTCGGCCAGGGCCAGGCGCAGATCCAGGGCGGGCCGGACACCGCCTTCAAAGCGGGCCCGAATCCGGCCGGCCGATATCCCGTAGCTCTCCACCGAAGATCGAGCCAACTCGACCTGCCGGTGCGCTTCAATCGCTCCAAACCAGGCTCTGGCTGCCTGTGCCGAAAGCGAAAGGCGGGCCGCTGCCAATTCCGCCTGGCGAGCCTGGGTGCCGGCCATTGCCGCCAGCTTTCCGGCCTTCACCTTCCCCCACAAGTCCGCCTCCCAGCCCAGATTGAGCGACAGTCCCGTACTGGAGAACGTTCGGCTCAGCACGCTCCCTTCGGCGCCGGGAAGACGAAGTCCCAAAAAGTTCTGCTTGCGGCCTCCCAGGTCGAAGCTTGCGTCCAGTTGGGGCAATTGGGCGGCCGAGGCGATGCGAGCCTGGGCCCGGGCCGCTTCAATGCGAGCCCCCGCCGCTCGCAGGTCCTGGTTGCGTTCCAGGACTCGAGCGACGACCCGATCCAGATCCTCGTCGCCAAAAGAGGTCCACCAATCGCCTTCGCCGGCGGCCGCAACCCCCTGGCCACCGGTCCAGGCATCGGGGACTTTCACGATTGAGGCTCGTGTGGGCCGCTGCAGCGAGCGATTGCAACCGGCAGTCACCGCCGCCAACGCGACCACCAGCAAAACACCGCAAACCCATCGACCGCGCCGAATCATCCCAAGACCTCCCTCTTGCTCTCCCCTGCCATTTCCGGAACTTCCGCTTGGGGCAGCGGGGCTCGCAGTCCGGCGGTGGCGAACCGGGTCAGCCGCTCGATATTGGCTTCGACCTCGTTCCCTTCGCCGGTTTGGGCGCCCAACTGATGCACGAATCCTCCCTGCATCAATGTGTGGACCATGGCGCCGATGACAAAGTGCATGCGCCACATGAGTTCGGCCTTGGGCAGCTCGGGCGCCGCTTGTTCGAATGCCGCCGAAAAACGCCGGACCACCTCCTGAAACAGGTCCACGCACATGGTCTGGAGTTGCCCCGAGGACTCGGAGTAGATCCGGCCGCAAAGCCGGGTGAAGGTTTCGCCCTTTCCCGCCTGCAGCCACAAGCGCAACGGCGGCCCCACCAGGATGCGTACCAGTTCCTCCAGCTCTGGCTGTTTCGGCCGGGAGCGCTCGAGGAGATCGTCCAGCAGTCGCAACCGTTCCCGGTTGAGCGGACCGATACGACGGACGAAGACTTCCCTGACCAGAGCTTCCTTGGAACCGAAGTGATAGTGAATGGCAGCCAGGTTCACCCGGGCTTCGGCCGTGATGGTGCGGATCGAGACCCCGTCGATGCCAAACTCGGCAAAGAGTCGCTCGGCCGTATCCAGAATCTGATCTCGGGTGTCGGAGGGCAAGGGAAACTCAAGTCAATCGAACGTACGAATTAAATCATACGTATGAAAGAATCGGCCTGTCAAGCACACTCCCGACCTTTTTCGGCGAATCCGCAGATGTGGGGACTCACCACCGGCAGCGGCGCCTGAAACTCCTCCCACTTCAATTGGGAGAATCCGGCTCGGGCAATCCGCACCGGGGTGTCCGCATCGGGCCGGCAACCGTCCAGCAGGCTGCTCCAAACCGGGCACACCCCACGCTGGAGCCGTCGCAGCCAACTGCCCTGAGGAGCGGCAACGTGCTCCAGAAAGCAGAAGCGCCCGCCAGGCTTGAGCACCCGCAGGATTTCCCCCAGAACCGCTTCCACCCGGTCCACCGAGCAGAGAACCAGGGTTCCGACCACCGCATCCACGCTGCCGTCCTCGATTCCCAAGTCCTCTGCCAAACCAGCCCTCAATCGGACCGGCCGATCCAGCCGAGCCGCCTCTTTCCGGATGTAGGGATGGAAATGGGGATTGGGCTCGATGCCGGTCCACCGCACTCCCCTGGGCAGATAGGACAGATTGACGCCGCTTCCGGGTCCGATCTCCACGACCTCGCCGGAGAGGTCACCCAGCAGGCTCCGCTTGCGTTCGGCCATCCAGCGCTCGTAGGGACCCGTCCCGTGAACCATGGCCCAGGCGAAGGCCCGTGCTCGCCAACTGTGGTCTCCGGCTCGACGCATGCGGCGAGTGTAGCATACGGCCATGTGGTGACGGTGCCCGGCGGCTGTGGTATCTTGATTCCGGCTTTGATCGGTCCTTCCGGTGGAAATCCATGGCAGCTCCCCAACCCCTGGCGAATCTCCGCCAGTTTCTGCAACTCCTGCGGCGAGAGAACCAGCTTGCGACCATCGAGGTCGAAGTGGATCCCTATCTGGAAGTTGCCGAGATCCATCGGCGAGTGATCCGGCAAGGGGGTCCGGCGCTGCTGTTCAAGCGCATCCGCGGAAGCCGGTTTCCGGTGGTCACCAATCTGTTCGGCACGGCGCGGCGCATCGAGCTGGCGTTTGGCAGGGGCCCCCAGCAACTGGTCCAACAGGTGGCCACTTTGGCCCAGACCTTGCTGCCACCCCGCCTGGGGCGCCTGTGGGGCCACCGCAACCTCGCCCGGGAAGCCCTCAAGCTGGGGACTCGAAGGGTCCGGCGGGGACCGGCGCTGGAATGCAACCAGCAACCGGCGGACCTCTCCCGCTTGCCGATTCTGACCACCTGGGAAGAAGACGGCGGTCCTTTCGTTACCCTGCCTCTGGTCTACACCGAGCACCCCGGCAATGGAAGCCACAACCTGGGTATCTACCGCCTGCAGGTCTACGACAGCCGATCCACCGGAATGCATTGGCAGATCCAGAAGGGAGGAGGTTTTCACTATGACCTGGCCGAGTCCTCGAACCAGTCCCTCCCGGTCACGGTATTC
>JAPOZE010000449.1 GCA_026706225.1 Acidobacteriota bacterium | reverse complement strand
TACAGCCGGTCTTCAACCGGGGCAGGCTGAAGGCCGGGGTTACCCTCAACCAGGCGCGGGCGGAAGAGGCGGCAGCCAGGTACGAGAGCGCCATACTGGCTGCCTACAACGACGTGGAAGCGGCCCTGGCGGCGGAAGAGGTGCTCCGACGCAGGCGGGAGGCGATAGAGGAAGCAGCGGAACAATCGGTTGCCGCTCGGGACCTGGCCGAGCAGCGATACCGCTCGGGCCTGGCGGGGATCATCACCCTGCTGGCCGCCCAGAGAACGGCAATCGATTCCGAAAGCCAGTTGCTGACCCTCCGGCGCCTGCAGCTCGACAACCGGGTCAACCTGCACTTGGCTCTGGGAGGGAGTTTCTGAGGAAATGTTCTTATTCAGAATTGGAATGAGCTGTAATCCCAAAGGAAAGTGGGTATGAAACTTGCACTCAAGATCGGACTTCCCGTCCTGGTATTGGCCTTGGGCGTCTACGCCGCCCTGCTGATTATAGGAGCCAAGCCCGAGCCGGAGCAGCGTCCGCCGGAAATCGCGCTGCCGCTGGTTCACGTCATGGAGGTGAAACCGGAGAGTCGCCGGTTGACCGTGCACGCCGAGGGAACGGTGGCGCCAAGAACCACCTCTCAGTTGACCTCGGAAATCTCGGGGCGAGTGGTTTGGGTGTCACCGGCATTGGTGGCCGGCGGTTTCTTCAACGACGGGGAAGTACTCCTCCGGATCGATGCGAGGGTCTATCAATTGGCCGTGGTGCGGGCCCAGGCCGCGGTGGCCCAAGCCAGGCTCAAATTGGCGACCGAGGAGCAGGAAGCCGCCTTGGCCAGGCAGGAATGGGAGAATCTGGGCAGCGGCCCTCCCACCTCGCTGGTGTTGCGGGAACCCCAGATCAATGAGGCGAAGGCTTCGCTGGCAGCGGCTGAAGCGGCCCTGGAACATGCCGAGTACGATCTGGAGCGCACCGAGGTCAAGGCTCCCTACGACGGCCGGGTCTGGTCGGAGACGGTCGATGTCGGTCAATTCATAGCCCCCGGAGCCTCTCTGGCGCGACTCTACGGGGTCGATTTTGCCGAGGTCCGCTTGCCCATTCCGGATGACGAACTGGCATACCTTCACCTGCCTCTCGCCTACAGGGGGCAGACCCGGCCCGCGGGGGGCCCTACGGTCGTCTTGAGTGCCGAGTTTGCGGGGAAGAGGCACCAGTGGTCGGGTCGGATTCTTCGGACCGAGGGTGAGATCGATCCCCGCACCCGAATGGTGCACGCCGTCGCCGAGGTCAAGGATCCCTATGGTCGAGGCAGTGACCGGAGTCGTCCTCCGCTGGCCGTAGGGATGTTTGTCGAGGCTGAAATCCGGGGGAAGTGGGTGAGTGAGGTGGTGGTGTTGCCGCGGTCTGTCCTGAGGGGCGACCAGGTCCTGGTGGTGGATGGGACCGATCGCCTCTACTATCGCGCGGTTGAGATTTTGCGCGCAGAGCGGGACCAGGTGTTGATCGCCTCCGGTCTCAGTGCGGGAGAGCGGGTGTGTGTGTCGGTGGTTCAGACGCCGGTCAACGGAATGAGGGTCGAGGTTGTGGACGATTCGGTCGCAGACCGGGATCCGGTCTGATTGCGACCGCGAACGTTGATGGAGGATCGATGAAGGGGCTTATTGCCTGGTTTGCCAGTAACGGAGTGGTCGCCAACCTGCTGATGATCACGGTCGTCATGGCGGGCGCCATTACGCTTCCCGATCTCAAGAAGGAGATCTTCCCCGAATTTGCTGTCGGTGTCATTTCGGTATCGGTGAGTTACCGCGGCGCTGCTCCGGAAGAAGTCGAGGAAGCCGTCTGTATCCGCGTGGAAGAAGCCCTTCAGGGATTGGAGGGTATCGAGAAGATTCTGTCCACGGCCAACGAGGGGATGGGATCGGTACGAATCGAAATCGAGTCGGGCTACGATCCACGGGCGCTCCTGGACGAAGTCAAGGCGAGGGTGGACGCCATTGACACCTTTCCCGAGGAGACCGAGCAACCCGTGATCGAAGAGGCCAGAATCCGAAACCAGGTGATCTTTGTCTCCATTTCGGGGGATGCCGACGAGCTGACCTTGAAACGGCTCGGTGAGCGGGTTCGCGATGAGCTGTTGCTGCTCCCGGAACTCAGCCAGGTCGAATTGAGGAACGCACGACTCTATGAAATCTCGATAGAGGTCTCCGAGGAGGATCTGAGACGCCACGGGCTGACCTTCGATCAAGTGGCGGGAGCCGTCCGGCAACGGTCGCTCGATCTTCCGGGCGGGTCGGTCAAGGCCGAAAGCGGCGAGATTCTTCTGCGGACCAAGGGACAGGCCTACCGGGGCGAGGAGTTCGCCAGTTTGACCCTGCTCACCCGGCCGGACGGGAGTCGCCTGCAACTGGACGACGTGGCCCGGGTGGTCGACGGGTTCGAAGACGCGGACAAGTTTTCCTGGCTCGACGGCAAGCCGAGCGTGATGGTTCAGGCCTTCCGGGTCGGCGACGAAAGCGCCCTGGAGGTGGCCCGGGCCGTCAAGGAGTATGTGGCCGAAGCGCAGCCTCGGATGCCGGACGGCATCACTCTCACCACCTGGGGCGACCAGTCCTCGATCCTGGAAAGCCGCATGAACCTGCTCATCAAGAACGGCCTGACCGGGCTGGTGCTGGTCTTTGTGGTTCTGACCCTGTTCCTGCGTCTTCGGCTGGCTTTGTGGGTGACGATCGGCATTCCCATTTCCTTCCTGGGGACCATGGCGCTGATGCCCGTATTCGACGTCTCCATCAACATGGTTTCCCTGTTCTCCTTCATTATGGTCCTGGGGATCGTGGTGGACGACGCCATCGTGGTTGGAGAGAGTGTTTTTTCCAGGCAGGAGGCAACCGGGAAGGGTCTGTCGGCGGCGATCGAGGGGACGCAGCGAGTCACCGTGCCCGTGGTCTTTGGCGTGCTGACCACGGCCATGGCCTTTACTCCGATGCTGTTTGTGCAGGGGTCGGCCGGGCCGATCTGGCGCGTGATCCCCTTGATCGTCATTCCGACCCTGATGTTTTCGCTCATCGAATCCAAACTGGTCCTGCCCTACCACGTTTCCCACTATCGTCCTCCCAGGGAAGGGCGGTCGAAATTCCTCGTGGTCCGGATGTGGGACGGTTTCTTCGGGTTTTTCGGGAACGGTCTGGATAGATTCATTCACAGGGTTTACCGGCCGATGTTCCTGTTCGTGCTGGAGTGGCGCTACCTG
>JAPOZE010000388.1 GCA_026706225.1 Acidobacteriota bacterium | reverse complement strand
GGCATCCAGCACGTCCGGTCCCAGGTTCAGCATGGCGAACTTGCGCTTGTTGGTGAGGGAGCCGTCCTCCTGGACGTCGTAGGCCCAGACGAAGTTTTCGCCGGGCTGCTGCCAGGTGTTGTTGACGTAGAAGGTCTTGCCGTCGGGAGAGATCTCCACCCCGTTGGGGAAGGCGTACTCGCCCGCCGGGATCACCACCTTGCTCCTGCCCCTGGGGTCGCGGTAGTAGACCTGGGTCCCCGGCATCTTCTTGGCGTCCGGGATGAACTGGGGATCGGTGACGTAGATGCCGCCCTTCAGGTCCATCACGATATCGTTGGGACCGTCGATGCGGGTGCCGCCGACCCTGGAGAGCACCGTCCGGAGGATCCTGCCGTTGTGGCGACTCATCTCGATGACTCGATGGCCGAACATGTCGCAGACCAGCAGATGCCCGCGCCTGGAGGCAATGGTTCCATTGGTCTGCATCCCCCGGGCGATCGCCTTCCATTCTCCGTCGGGCGACATGCGGATGGTTCGGCTCTTGCTGACATCGGCCGACCAGTCGGCGCGGAAGTGCATGTCGGAGAAATAGAGATTGCCTTTCAGCCAGGTGGGACCTTCGGTAAAGACGAATCCTTCGGCCAGCTTGACGGGCTTGACCCCCGGGTCGATGACCTCCCGGTAGAGAGCGTTCTGCTTTTCCGCATAGGCAATGTAGTCGGGCCGGACCGGCCAGAAGATGTCCAGGGCATCGGCTCCGTGCTCTCCCATGTGGCCCGAGTGGACCATCCCGCCCGGCAGCAGGTGCGTGTGCTGCTCCTTGCCGTCAATGGGATGGCGGGCATCCAGGATGCCCTGCTCCAGGGAACCCCGCAGGGTGACCATCAACTGGTCCTCGGGGTGGATGTGGAGGGGGAAGTTGGAATTGGGATCCATGCGAATCCAGCTCAGCATGACGTTCTTCCCCCAGATCAACCGGGAGAGGGCCGCGCTGCGCCTGTAGGTCTTGTCCTTGACCGGGGGAGTCAGGCCCGTCCACTGGATCTCGTTGAGGTTGTAGACCTTGTTGGGCTCGATGGACGGGGTCACGCCCTGGTCGGGGAAGGACACCCGGGTGTTGTCGCTGTGCGCTTTTCCGGCCAGGCTCAAATGGTCCAGCCGAACCGGAGAGAAGACCTCGATGGCCTTGAGTCCCTTGTCGCCGGCCTTGAGGGAACGCTTGCTGCCGGGGGTCAGGTAGAGCAGGCTTTCCTTGGCCAACTCGTAGGTCTCCTCCCCGACCGCAACGGTCGCGGAGCCCTCCTCCACCAGCGTGATCAGCTCTTCAGCCAGCGCCTGCTCGGGATAGCTGCTGCCGGCCTCCATGCTGAGGCGCTCCATCAGGACTCCCTCTCCCCAGGCCACGCTGGCCTTGACGCCTTCGGCGATCCGGATCACCGGAAGCTCAGAGGAGGGAACGGTCTTGCCCGCCTCCAGGCTGGGGGTGACCTGGGTATGGGGGATGTCGCGCTCCCGTCCCTTGACGTTGTGCTCCTCGATGACCTTCTGGTTGAGGGCCCGCCACCCGTTTCCGGCGGTGCAGCCGGCAAGGCCGGAGATCAGCACCCCGCAGACCAGCAGAACCAACAATGGTGAATCTCGGTGTACCCGCTTCATAGTGGAAACTCCTTCTCTATTCGGAATCGAAGCAACACTCAAACTGAAATTTCCGGGGCGCCCTCCGATTCCCGGTTGCGGGTGGAAGGCCCCCGGCACGGAACTGTCTATCCGCGGCGATAGCTCACGTGGATCTCGACGCTCTGCACCGTCAGTGGCGGCCGGATGCGGGGATCGCGCTTCAGCAGCCGCACCTGGACGTGGTGGACGCCCCGGCCGGCCTGATCCGGCGACAGGCCCCACACCAGCCAACTGTCCTCGTCCACGTCGGAGGGATTGTTGGGGTCTTCGGCGGCTACGTTTCGTATCTCGGGCCTGGGAAGCAGGTTTCCGTCCAGCCTCACCTCGACGCGGTCGTTTACCGAGCGGCTCTTGAGCTCCAACTGCAGCTCGATCTTGTCCAGATTCCCGGCCCGGGCCTCCTTGCGGGTGTCGTCGTAGACCCCCACATGAAAGCCGGGCCCTTCCTCGGTCAGGGTGGGATAGAGCTTGACGGGAGTCTCTCCGTAGATGCGGTCGTGGAAGTCGGCTCCGGCCCAGGCTCCCTCCTTGGGTTCGCTGAAGGGCCAGCCTCCGACGTATCGATGGAGAGTGGCGTACACCTTGTCGGTCCGCTTCAGGGTCTCCGGGGCCCCGATGGTGGTGAGCAGGGGCCGCCGGGTCTTCTCGTTGGCATGCCAGTTGAAGACATACATGCCGTCGGCTCCCCGCTCCCAATAGGCGTTGGCTGCCGCCCGTACCATGGCGGTGTTCCACTGCTGGCGGGGCAGCAGGCTCTCATGGGGCCCCCAGAAGCCGGAGTCGAACCCGGGGTAAAAGGGAATTCCCGAATCCTTGAGCAAGTCCTGGAAGGCCTCCACCTCCACGCCGTAGTCGGTGCCGGCTCCTCCCCCGGCGATCATCAGATCGCAAAGCCCCTCCTTGATCCAGACCGGCAGGTCGTAGCCGATGCGCCCGCAGGACTCCAGGGTGGTGGCCACCCGCACCGCCACGTGAAAGGGCCTGCCCCGCTCCCGCCCAATCTGCTCGGTCATGCGGCGCAGCGACCGCTGCAGGTCGGTGAGGGTGTAGCGCAGCCGGTAGGCGTCGTCCAGGGGCAGGTGGAAAGCGTGCCGCTGCCAGTCCAGCTCCACGCCGTCCCAGTCGGCCAGGCGGCAGACCTCGGTCACGTGGCGCAGCCGGTGTTCCCGAACCTCGGGGATGGCGAAGTTCCAGGAAGCCGCGAACCACTTGGGGGCCTGGCGCGGGCCCAGGCACCACTCCGGGTGGTCGCGCCGCAATTGGGTCAGTCCCCGCATCTGCGTATCCGCCATCTCGGAGACCTGCATGCCCCGGAAGTGGTTGTCGTTCATCCGGATGGAGGCATAGACCTGCATCCCCAGCTCGTGACCCCGGTCCACCACCGCCTGGTAGGGGTTCTCGCCCCGCTCCAGCATGGCCCGCACGCCTTCGCTGTGGCGCATGGAGCGGACGCTGTCGTACTTGCGGTCCACGGTGTCACCGACCATCTCCATGAATTGGGACGCCCACTTGGCCTCATGGGTGCCCAGGCACCAGAAGTGGGCCCCCACCTGGGTGTCCTTCATGGGGGC
>JAPOZE010000612.1 GCA_026706225.1 Acidobacteriota bacterium | reverse complement strand
TGTGCGGGCGGGACGCCCGCGCTCCCGGGTGGGCTGCATTCCGTGACGTCGTCGCAGCAATGGAGGTCCATCGGTATTCGTGTCAATTCGTGTTCATTCGTGGTGCGTCTTCAACACCATCGGCAGTTTCTACCTCGTATGATCTGCCCGGCAGGGCACGGGCATCACTTATATGTAAAACATCACGGTTCAGCATTTATGACGTTGATTTATAGATAGTTTATGTGAGTAATTCAGAGACGGGAAGAGACATGCGAATGGATCGCCGATGAAGACCGTGGGACTGATTGTCAATCCGGTCGCCGGGATGGGAGGCAAGGTGGGGCTCAAGGGCAGCGACGGCCCTGAAGTCCTGCGCCTGGCCAGAGAACTGGGCGCCACTCCTGAAGCTCCGCAGAGGGTCAACCAGGCGCTGGCCGCCCTTTCGGGAATCAGGGATGCGGTGCAATGGATTACCTGTTCCGGGGAGATGGGAGGCGACCTGTGCCGTCGTGCCGGCCTGGACCCTCTGATCCTGAGTTCCGTCGGAGGACGGGAAACCACCGGGGAGGACACCGAACGGGCCGCCGGGCTGCTTTCGGACCGAGAGGTGGACCTGCTGCTGTTCGCGGGCGGGGACGGCACCGCGCGGAATGTTTGCAAGGCCGTGGGCAGCGGCCTGGTGACCCTGGGCATCCCGGCCGGAGTCAAGATCCATTCGGCCGTCTACGCCGTCACGCCCAGGGATGCCGGGGAAGTGGCCCGCAGGTTTCTGGAGGGCGGGTTGAGGCGTGTTCGAGAGGGCGAGGTCATGGATATCGACGAGGAGTCCTATCGTCAGGGCAGGGTGGAAGCCAGGCTATACGGCTATCTGCGGGTGCCGGTGGAAGACCGCCATGTCCAAAGGATGAAGGCGGGAGGAGTGGTCTCCGAGGCTCAGGCGCTTGCCGGGATGGCTGAGGAGGTCGTCGAACGCATGCAGGAGTCGGAGGTCTTCGTGATCGGACCCGGGACCACCACCAGAGCCATCACGGAGAGACTGGGCCTGCCTGGCACGCTGCTGGGCGTGGACGTCGTTTGCAACCGCCGCCTGGTTGGCCGGGATGTCTCGGAGCGGCGGCTGCTCGAGCTGACCGCCGGGCGTCGGGTCAGAATCGTGATCACCGTCATCGGAGGGCAGGGCTATATTCTGGGCCGGGGAAATCAGCAAATCAGCCCGACCCTGCTCCGGCAGGTGGGAAAGCAGGGCCTGCTGGTGGTCGCCACCAAGGAGAAGCTGGCTTCCCTGGGGGGGAGACCGCTACTGGTTGATACCGGCGAGGAGGCTCTGAATCGGGAGCTGGGCGGTTACCTCCGCGTCACCACCGGATATGAGGACTACGTCATCTACAAGGTCGGACATCGATAGTCCCGGCGGACCGCGGAGAAATGACGGGTGGACGCACCCGGACGGGCCCAGGCCCCTTGCCGATTTGGAGGCAAGTGCTAGAATGGCAGGCGGCTTCGGGATCACCGCGTTCCACTCAGGGACCGCGGACCGCCTCACGGAATCTGTTGACTCCCGGCAGTCTCGGCCGGGACCTCCCCGCCAATACCGTTCCCAGAGTTTTGCTATGAAGAAGATAGGCCTGGTGAGCCTGGGCTGCGAAAAGAACCTGGTCGACAGCGAGGTCATGCTGGGACTGCTGCGCCGAAGAGGGTACGAGATCACGCCGCAGGCCGAACGGGCAGACGTGATTGTCGTCAACACGTGCGGTTTCATCGACAAGGCCAAGCAGGAGAGCGTGGACACCATCCTGGAGATGGCGGCATTCAAGAACAGCGGCCAGTGCTCCCGGCTGGTGGTTACCGGCTGCCTGGTAGAACGCTACCGGGATGAGATCCAAACGGAGATCCCGGAGGTGGACGCTGTTCTGGGAACGACCCAGTTGGAGTCCATCATCGACCTCTGCGAGGGCCGGGACCCGCCCACAATCGACAACCGATATTACGTGTACGACGAAAACACGCCCCGGCTGCTGACGACTCCCGGCTATACGGCCTACATCAAAGTCGCCGAGGGTTGCGATCGCCCCTGTTCCTTTTGCGTCATCCCCAGGATTCGCGGAGCCCATCGCAGCCGCCCAATGGCTTCCATCCTGAAGGAAGCCCGTTTTCTGGCTGACGGCGGGGTCAAGGAGATCGTTCTGATCTCTCAGGAGACGACCCATTACGGGATCGACCTGGGTATGAAGCAGGGGCTGTCCCGGCTGCTGAGGGAACTGACCAGGGTGGAAGGGATCCGCTGGATACGCTTCCTTTACGCTTTTCCTTCTCAGCTCGGAGACGACGTACTGGAGGCCATGCGGGAGGAGGAAAAGATCTGCCGGTACCTGGACATGCCGCTGCAGCACGCCAGCGAGAGGATCCTGAGATCGATGAAGCGCGGGGGAAACCGTTCCAGTCTGTCCCGGCTATTGGACCGGGTTCGGGAAAGGGTCCCGGGGATCACCTTGCGGACCTCCATGATCGTGGGTTACCCCGGCGAGACCGAAGAGGAATTTGCCGAGTTGTGCCGCTTCGTGGAGGCGATCCAGTTCGATCGGCTGGGAACCTTCACCTTTTCGGACGAGGAAGAGGCCGGCACCTATCACCTGGATGGCAAGCTGCCCCAACCTCTGATCGAAAGACGCCGGCGCCGGTTGATGGGAATTCAGGCAAGAATATCCCGGCGGAAGAACCGCGATATGGTGGGGAAGCGCCAACCTGTGCTGGTCGAGGGTAAATCGGCCGAAAGCGACCTCCTCTGGCAAGGCCGCCTGGAGTCTCAAGCCCCCAGAATCGACGGTGTGGTTTTGATTAATGATACGGAGGGCGGGCTTCCCGACTCGGGAGAGTTCGGCAACGTTGAAATTACCCAGGCCATGAACTATGATCTGGTGGGCCGGTTGGTGTAGATGGCGGTGTATTGCCGTTGGCGGGCTCGGACGGGCGCTCCCTGTTGCCTCGGGAGATGTGCGCGGTGATGAAATGTCCCATCTGTAAGCGGCCGGTTCGGTGGGAAGGAAACGCCTACCGCCCCTTTTGCAGTGATCGCTGCCAAACGCTTGATTTAGGGAACTGGGCGACGGAACGGTACACGGTTCCGGTGGAAAATGCGCCCGAAAACGAGGAAGCTGAGGAAGCGTCGGCCGAAGAATAAATGGAGGCTCCCACAGGCACCAGACCTTCAGGCATCAAGGACCGATTGGCCCTGGTCATTGCCACCGGATTCGGTGTCGGTTAC
>JAPOZE010000387.1 GCA_026706225.1 Acidobacteriota bacterium | reverse complement strand
CTACGGCGGCCAAAGGGGAAAAGTTGATCGCCCGGGTGGTCGAATACTACGTGGAGAAGCTGCAGAAGATGATTGCCGCCACCGAAACGGGCCAACCCTGGCCTCCGGCCTGAGCGTCGGTCTGGCGGTTCTCCAGGTGCCGGAACACACCGGTCAAACGCCGGTCGCCGCTCCTGAATCGCCGCAATGTCAGGAAGCGGTTCGGCGACACTTCGATGGTGGCCGAGACGCAGTGGCTGGGCGGGTCGTCGGGGATGAACAGCGGATTATACTATCGATTCCTGTCGTTCGTTCGGTTCAGCTGGGGGGATCCATGGATCTGGGATTGAAGGGCAAGCGGGCCATCGTTACCGGGGGCAGCCGCGGCATCGGCCGCTGCTGCGCTGTGGGGCTGGCCCGGGAAGGCGCCCGGGTCTGTGTGTCGGCCCGCACTCAAGCCTTGCTGGAAGAGGCCAGGGCGGAGATCGACCGGGCCGGCGGCGAGGGGTGGGCGGTCGCCAGCGACCTGACCACGCAGGAAGGATGCAGCCGGGTGGTGGATGAGACGGTCGGACGGTGGAATGGAGTGGACATCCTGGTGAACTGCGCCGGTGCGGCCAGGATGGCCGATATCCTGGAGCTCCCGACCGAAGTCATCGACGAGGGGCTGGGACTGAAGAGCTACGGTTATCTGCGCATGGCCCAACGGGTCATTCCGCACATGAAGCGGAACCGGTGGGGGCGGATCGTCAACATCGCCGGAGGAGCGGGAGCCAGTCCTACGCGGGCCAACATTCCGCTGAGCGTGTCCAATATCGCCGTCCTGAACATGACCCGGGCCCTTTCCGACGCCGTCTCCGGGGATGGGATCCTGGTCAACACCATCTGTCCGGGACTGACCAAGACCCAGCGAGCCAGGAATCTGCAGCGCGACAGGGCCACGGAGGAAGGCCGAAGCGTGGACGAGATCCTGGCCCGGATCGGACGAAAGCTGCCGGCGGGGCGCTTGGCCGAACCGGAAGAGATCGCCAGCGTGGTGGTTTTCCTGGCTTCCGAGCCCTGCTCCTACCTCTTCGGAAGCTCCCTCTACATGGACGGGGGCGATAGACGAGGGATTCCTTAGAGAGGGTCCGACGTCTATCCGTCGGGGCAGTGCAACGAGGGTTGAGCTTCTCCGGCTCATTGCTTTATTCTTTGTTTTCCAATGCAGTCCCGGATGGATCCCGCACGGCCTGCCGGAGGCGTCGGATGCGCGGGTGACAGAGTTGGCGCGAGGTAACGGCATGTTCAACGGCGGCAACCTGCAGCGCAAGCTTCGGAAGGGCCAGGCAGCCGTGGGCACCATCGCCTACTTCGGGTCTCCGTCCTTCGTGGAAATGGCTGCCGCCGCCGGCTACGATTGGCTGTTCCTGGATACCGAGCACGGCCATCTGACATCCAGCGATCTGCTGCCCCTGCTTCTGGCGGCCAAGGGGACCCCGATCGACGTCATCGTTCGGGTTCCGGGTCTGATAGAGGCTGAAATCAAGCGGGCCCTGGACTGGGGAGCCAACGGCATCGTGGTTCCCATGGTGGAAAATGCCGAGCAGGCGGCCCTGGCGGTGAAGTGGTCCAAGTACGCCCCCTTGGGAAGACGGGGCTGCGGACCGCTGCGGGCCGAGTATACCCATCGGGTCAACGAGTACTTTGCCCAGGCCAACGACCGGGTCACGCTGGTGGCCCAGATGGAGAGCCTGGAGTCGGTGAGAAACATCGAGGAGATCGTGCGCGTTCCCGGGCTGGACGCCGTCTTCATGGGGCTGGACGACCTGCGGCAATCCATGGGATTGCTGGGGGTTCGCGACCACCCCGAGCTGGACCGCAAGGTCGACGAGATCTTTCGAGCCGCCCGGCAAGCCGGCATGCCTTTCGGCACCTTCGTCGGCAGCGCCGAGGCCTGCCGGTCCTGGATCGATCGGGGTGCTCTGCTCATGACGGTGGGCTCGGACCTGGAGTTCTGGCTGAACGGCCTGGACCGGGAAATGGACCGCTTGAAGGAAGCGGGCCGGTCCGGCCGCGAATCCTGACTCCGTTCCCCGGCGCCCCAAGGTTTTGCCTCAACCAAGACCCTCTATCAGGTGAATTGTCCATGAATACCAGAACCGCGCAGGCGACATCGCAAATCTTTCAGTCCTACAGGGACGCCACACCCATCTCGGCCGAGCTCTACGGGAGGGCGCAGCAGGTCTTTCCCTGCGGCGTCACCCACCAGTCCCGGGTGCTGGAGCCTCATCCCCTTTTTGTCACCCGGGCTCAGGGGTCCCGCAAGTGGGACGTGGACGGCCGCGAGTACGTGGACTACTTCGGCGGCCACGGGGCCCTGATGCTGGGGCACAACCATCCCGTGGTCCAGGAGGCGGTGCGGGAACAGATTTCCCGCGGGACCCACTACGGGTCTTCCCATCGACTGGAGCTGGAGTGGGCGGAACTGATTCGCTCCCTGGTTCCCAGCGCCGAGCGGGTTCGCTTTACGGTCAGCGGGACCGAGGCGACCCACCTGGCTCTCAGGGTGGCCAGGGCCTATACCGGCAAGCCCAAGCTGGTGCGCTTTGCCACCCACTTCCACGGATGGCACGACCACGTGGCCTTCGGCAAGGAGTCGGTGGGTCCCAAGCCGCCGCCGGGCATCCTGCAGGAAATCGTGGACAACGTGCTGGTGTGCCCTCCCGGGGACCTGCCCCTGCTGGACGAGCTCTGCCGGGACCGTGAGGACGTGGCCGCGGTGATTCTGGAGCCGACCGGGGCTACCTTCGGCAAGGTGCCTCTCGATCCCGCTTTCCTGACGGAGCTGCGCCAGTGGACCGCCCGGCGGGGCATCCTGCTGATCTTCGACGAGGTCGTGTCGGGGTTCCGGTGTTCCCTGGGCGGGGCTCAGGGCTACTACGGCGTGACCCCCGACCTGACCACCCTGGCCAAGATCGTGGGCGGCGGCTATCCGGGCGCGGCCCTGGTGGGACGGGCCGAGGTGATGCAGGTCATGGATCCCCAGGGGGGGGACCAGGGGCCGGCTCCGCCCCTGGTGGTGCACTACGGAACCTACAATGCGGCGCCCGTCACCGCCAGCGCCGGCATTGCCACCTTGAAAACCCTGCAATCCACCGATCTGATCGCCCGGGCCAACGCCAGCGGAGCCAGCCTGCGCCGGGAATTGAACTCGGTGGCCCAACGCCTGGGTTGTGACTGGTGCGTCTACGGCGACTTCTCCGCCTTCCACATCTTTCCCAATCCCGACC
>JAPOZE010000036.1 GCA_026706225.1 Acidobacteriota bacterium | reverse complement strand
ACACACCCACAGCCGGGCCTACCGCCAGCTTCGAGACCGCTTCCCGGAACTGGATGCGGAAGTGCGCCTGGTCTGCTGCGTCGACGCCATAGGCGAGCGGGCTCGGCAAGGGGCCGCCCGGCACGGGTTCGAGGGTCATACCACCGACTGGTCCTCGCTGATCGAGGACGATCGGATCGCGGCGGTGAGCGTGACCACTCCCAATGACAGCCATTTGGCCATCGTGAGCGCGGCGGCCCGGGCCGGCAAGCACGTCCTCTGCGAGAAGCCGGTGGGCAGGACGCCAGGGGAGACGGTCGCCATCCGGAGAGCGGTCGAGGAATGCGGCGTCCTGACCCTGGTGGGCTTCAACTACCGCTGGGCGCCCATGGTTCAATACGCCAGGCAGCTCATCCGGGCGGGCTTCCTCGGCGAAATCACGCATTTCCGCAGCCGCTATTTCGAAGGCTATGCCCGCAATCCGGAGGAAGCCATTTCCTGGCGCTTCGATCGATCCGTCTCCGGGACCGGCGTGTTGAACGACATGCTCTCGCACACCACCGACCTGGGCCACTTTCTGGTGGGTCCCATCAAGCGGGTGGTGGCCAATCGCAAGACCTGGATCGGCAGTCGCCCTCGGGCCGGCGCGGGAAGTGCCCCTGCGCCGCGCCAGCCGGTCACCAACGAGGACTATGCGGGCGGCCTGTTTCAGTTCGAGAACGGCGCCCGGGGAAGCTTCGAAGCCTGCCGCATCATCACCGGTCCGCAGCAGGAGTTGAAATTCGAGGTGAACGGCACCACCGGCTCGGTGGTCTGGGATTTCGAGCGAATGAACGAGCTGCAGGTCTATGTGAATCCGGGACGGGAACCGCTCCGGCAGGGATATACGCGCTTGTTCAGCAACCCCGAGTATCCGTTTCACGGGCACTTCAATCCGGGCCAGGGCACCGGTCTGGGATACGAGGACCTGAAAACCATCGAGGCCTCCCGTTTCGTCAAGTCGATCCTGGAGGGAAAGCAGGCGACCCCGGGCGTCCGGGAAGCCGCCGCGGTAGCTGCCGTGCATACCGCGGTGGAGCGTTCCTGGGAGTCGAATCGGTGGGAGGAAGTGGTCAGTGATCAGTGAATAGTGGTCAGTGGCTAGTGGATAGTTATTGGGAAACCCACCCGGGAGCGCGGGCGTCCCGCCCGCATGCACTCCCGTTGCGTACCGCTCAGTTTCCCTGGGATGCGGCGCCTGGCCACCCTGCCGGTAGAAACGGCATGGGCCCGGCCGAAGCAGAGTCCTGGCGCCATTGCCGGTCGAGCCGGGCGGAGGAGATGGGCGAGGTCTTGCCAGTGTTGTGCGGGCGGGACGCCCGCGTTCCCGGGTGGGCATCCGCTTGCTGCGCACCGGCTTCTCGTCCCGTTTATATGGCCCTTTGGGCCCCTTGTTTCACTCTCGTATGATCCGCCCGCCAGGGCGGAGGAGCGGCTGACCACTGACCACTATTCACTATCCACTGACAACTAGGAGTTGTGATGGCGCATGAAATCGGTATTGGAGTCATCGGCATGGGCTGGGTCGGCAACGTGCACAGCCGCGTCTACGGCCAGGTAGCGGATCGGTTCCGGGACACGGGGATCCGCCCACGCCTGGTGATCTGCGCCGACGAGGTGGAGGCGCGGGCCAGGGAGGGACAGGAGCGCTTCGGCTTCGAGCAACGGACCACCGACTGGAAAGAGGTCATCGAAAACGATTCCGTTCAGGCCATCAGCGTGGCCTCGCCCAACCACCTGCACCTGGAGGTCGTGCGTGCGGCGGCGGCGGCCGGCAAGGACATCTTCTGCGAGAAGCCGGTGGGCATGGGGCCGCTGCAGACTGCCGAGATCGAGGGGATCGCGCGCCGGGCCAAGGTCATAAGCTGGGTCGGTTACAACTACCGCTGGGCCCCGCTGGTCCAATACGCCCGCAAGCTGGTTCGGGAGGGCAAGCTGGGGGAGGTGACCCACTATCGCGGTCGTTTTCTGGTGGGCTACGGCAGGGACCCCAATGGAGTCCTCTCCTGGCGATTCCAGAAGGAATGGTCGGGGACCGGCACCCTGGGCGACCTCATCTCCCACGTGGCCGACATGGCCCACTCCATGGTCGGACCGGTGAAGCGCCTGACCAGCACCAGCCACACCTTCATCACCGAACGCCCCCTGGTCCCCAAGGGATCCGGCACCCACTTTTCCACAGGCTCGGCCGATGATCCCAAGGGGCCGGTCACCAACGAAGACTACGTGAGCGCGCTGGTCGAGTTCGGCAATGGAGCCCGGGGGACCTTTGAAGCCTGCCGGGTGATCAAGGGGCCCGGCTGTGAAATGGCCTTTGAGCTGAACGGAACCCGGGGAGCGCTGAAGTGGAACTTCGAGCGCATGAATGAGCTTCAGCTCCATCTGCCCGACAGCGCCGCCGAGCGTGACGGGACCACCTTGATCCAAGGTAGTCCCGACCATCCCTCCTACGTCCAGTTCTACACGGGTCCGGCCATCAGCATGAGCTACGACGACCTCAAGTTGATCGAGGCGGTGGAATTCCTCAGGTCGGTGGCCAGCCGAAAACAGGGAGAGCCGGGATTCAGGGAAGCCTTGGCCGTGGCCGAGGTTCAGGAGGCCATGCAGCGATCCTGGAAGTCCCAATGCTGGGAAGAGGTCCGCAGTCTAAGACGGGATTGAGGAGGCTGGATGTCTCAGAAATCACATGAAGAGTGGTTTGTTAAACGATTTATTAAAAAAGCTTTAGTGAGGGATTTACATGCCCGATAGACAAGCCCGCTGGGGTCTGTTGAGCACGGCCCGTATCAACGAGCGCTTGATTCCCTGCTTGAAGCGGTCCGAGCGCAACGAGCTGATCGGGGTGGCCAGCCGCAGCCAGGACGCGGCCAATCGCTATGCCGCGGAACACGGCATTTCCAAGGCCTACGGCAGCTATGAAGAGATGTTGGCGGATCCCGCCATCGAGGTGGTGTACATTTCTCTGCCCAACGGTTTGCACACCGAGTGGTCTCTCCGTTGCGCCGAAGCTGGAAAGCATGTGCTCTGCGAAAAGCCGCTGGCCCTGGCCGTCGAAGAGGTGGACCAGCTCCTTGACGCCACCAAACGCTTCGGAGTCACCATTCAGGAAGCCACCATGATGCGTTTCCACTCCCAGACCGCCTATGTGCGCAACCTGATCGCCCAGGGCGCCATCGGTGAGGTTCGCATGGGTCGCGGCCTCTTTACCTTCACCCTGGAGCGTCCCGGGGACCTCC
>JAPOZE010000403.1 GCA_026706225.1 Acidobacteriota bacterium | reverse complement strand
CCAGGGTTGCCAGACGCATGTTTTCCAGGTGAATCAGGTTGAAGGGGGTATCCCGAACCACCAGCACCAGCTTGCGTCTCTCCTTGAGCATGACGTCTGCGGCGCGCTGAATCAGGTTTCGCGAGATGCCGTGGGCGATGCTGCCCAGGGTGCCCATGCTGCAGGGAACCACCGCCATGGAGTCCACCGGGTGGGAGCCGCTGGCGATTTTGGCCCCGATGTCGTCGTTACTGAGCACCTCGATCTTGCGACAATGCTTCTCCACCAGCTTCTCCGCGAGGTTGTGGAGAGTGAGAGGCTTGAGATCCAGCTCATCGTTGAGAACGCGCAGGGCGGCTCCGGAGGCAATCAGGTTGATGCGGGAGACGGACGGCTCCGCGGCCAGCAGGTTCAGCAGGCGATGCGGATAAATGGCTCCGCTGGCTCCCGTGATGGCGAGGGTGATCTCCAAGGTCGGTCATTCCCGGCGGATCATCAAGCGCACGGCGCAATCGGGTTCGACGCCGTCATTTCAGCCCAATGGTACATCAACTCCCGAATCGGCGGCCAGCAGCCATTGTCAACGGTTGGAGGACATCAATTGCGGCCCTGGGTCTGTGCCGGGAATCTGCTTGACTTCCGTTGATTGCTGATTTCTGATTGTTGAGCCTTTTGCAAAATGCGGTCGGAGGACGTTTGCCGGGAATGGCCACAAGAGGCACAAAACACCAATTGTGACCTTTGTGCTTTTTGGAGATTTGCCCATGGATGAAAAGGTCCTCAGGAACCTGCTGGAGGAGATCAAGGGGAGCAAGCTCTCGGTCGAGCAAGGGCTGGAGCGGTTGCGCCATCTACCCTTCGAGGACCTGGGATTCGCCAGGATCGATCATCATCGCGCCCTTCGCCAGGGGTTTGCCGAGGTGGTATTCGGACGGGGAAAGACGGCCGGCCAGATCGAGGCCATCGTCAAGCGCATGCTTCCTCGAAAACACAATATCCTGGTCACTCGCACCGAGGAGGAGGTCTTCCTGCGAATCCAGGTCCTGTCTCCCAAGGCCCGTTTCCACCGGGAGTCCGGAACCATCGTGATTCTGCAGGACGAGGAGATACGGGGCAAGGGAACCATTCTGGTGGTTTCGGCGGGCACCGCCGACATCCCGGTGGCCCAGGAAGCGGTGGTGACCGCCCGGGCCATGGGGAACCTGGTGGAAACCCTCTATGACGTGGGCGTGGCCGGTATCCACCGCTTGCTGGACGCTCGGGAAAGACTGCTGGCGGCACGAGTGGTGATTGTGGCCGCCGGCATGGAGGGAGCCCTCCCCAGCGTGGTCGGGGGGCTGGTTTCGGCGCCGGTGGTGGCGGTGCCGACCAGCGTCGGATACGGCGCCAGCTTCGGCGGTGTGGCCGCCTTGTTGGGAATGCTCAACAGTTGCGCCTCCAACGTGAGCGTGGTCAACATCGACAACGGGTACGGGGCGGGGTTTGTGGCCAGTCTCATCAACCGCTTGTGAACCGGCGGCCTGCCGGGACACCGGCTACGGCTTGAGTCCCCCGGGGGCTTTTGCTATTCTCTGATTGCCGGTCACCAAGGAAAATCAGCCATGTCGGGACATTCCAAATGGCATAGCATCAGGCACAAGAAGGGTGCGGCCGATGCCAGGCGCGGCAAGCTGTTCACCAGCCTGATCAAGGAAATTACCGTGGCCGCGCGGCTGGGAGGCGGGGACCCGGACGGAAACCCCAGGCTCCGGGCGGCCATGGCGGCAGCCAAGTCCGCCAACATGCCCGGGGAGAACATCAAGCGGGCCGTGCAGAAGGGAACCGGCGAGCTGCCGGGGCTCAGCTACGAAGACGCGGTCTACGAGGGCTACGGCCCCGGCGGCGTGGCCATCCTGGTCGAGGCCGTGACCGACAACAAGAACCGGACGGTGTCGGATATCCGCCACGTCTTCTCCAAGTTCGGGGGCAACCTGGGCCAGTCGGGATGTGTGGCCCACCTGTTCCAAAGACAGGGCTTGATTCTCATCGCCAAGTCCGGCACGGACGAAGACGACTTGATGACGGTGGCGCTGGAGGCCGGAGCCGAGGATATGAGGGATGGGGGCGAGGTCTACGAAATCTATACCTCGCCTCAGGACTATGAGGCTGTGCTGGAGGAGATCCGGAACCACGACTTGGCGGTGGCGTCGGCAGACCTCTCCATGATTCCCCAGACGACCCTGCAGCTTGCGGGAAAGCCGGCCCAGCAGATGCTGCGCCTGATGGAGTCGCTGGAAGACCACGACGACGTGCAAAAGGTCTTCGCCAACTTCGACATCGAGGATGCGGAACTGGAGGCTGCCGCCTCGTAGGACGGGACCGTGGCCTGGATCGGTTTTATGAGAGTCGCCTGTGGATAGATTGCCCGAAGACGCCGGCGACCCCGGGATCCCATGAGAGTACTGGGTATCGATTGCGGTTCACGGTCGACCGGATACGGCATCATCGACAGTGAGGGAGGGCGTCAGCAGCCGGTCGTCTTCGGGGCCATATCCCTTCCCGCCAAACACCCCCTGGGCGCTCGGCTGGTGACCGTGCACCGGCAGCTTCGCCAGCTCATCGACTCCTACACCCCCGAGGTTGCTGCCGTAGAGGACCAGTTCTATCTCACCAACTTCAAGAGCGTCATGAAGCTCGGCCAGGTCAAGGGTGTGGTGATCTGCACGGCCGCCCTGGCGGGCATTCCCATCGTGGAGTACAGTCCCTTGGAGATCAAGAACGCCGTCACCGGATATGGCCGGGCGGACAAGCAGCAGGTTCAGGCCATGGTGGGACGACTGCTGGGATTGGCCAGCCCGCCCCAGCCCCACGACGCGGCCGATGCCCTGGCCCTGGCCCTGTGTCATGCCCAGGTCATGACCACTGAAAGCCGCATCAGGAGAGGGATCTCCAGGACCAATGCCCCCCTGTCCTCCCGCAGCTGAGTCCATGCGCCCGTCCCGAGTCCATTCAGCCTGGCCGCTGTCGCTCGCATGGCTCCTCCTGGCCGCCGGTTTGAGCGGCGCCGAGCAGCCCGCCCGGGTGTTCTGGCAAAAGGACTACGCCCGGGGCGCCACCGAGCTGCACCGCATTGAAGTGGAGACGGATGGGAGGACCCGGTACGTTCTGAGACTGGGAGAGGGAGAGCCGGTGGCGGTGGAATTCCAACTCAAGCCCCACACCCTCCGGCGCCTCCTGGAAATGTTCGCCCAGGCCGACTTTCTGAACCGGGACAAGAACTTCGTGAGCTCGCGGCGGGTGGCC
>JAPOZE010000628.1 GCA_026706225.1 Acidobacteriota bacterium | reverse complement strand
GGCAGGGAGACCAGACCGAAGAGGGCGACCGCCACCACAAACATGCAGACGGTGACGGGACGCCGAATGGCAAGCTGGATCATGGCTCAGAAGGCTGAAGATTCATGACAGGGACAGGGACGAGGGGCAGGGGCATTCCGGCAAGGGGCGCGAGTCGGGATGACGTGCAAGGGCGGGTCCAGGGGCGGGTTGCTTATCATGAAAGTCGGACTTGCAAGGACCAGCCGGATCCGGGAACTGCCCGCAGCCACCCGGCAACCGCCAAGGGCAGTTCCCGTGCGACCATCTGCCGCCCGGGATGGCGCGCGTCTCAGGGGGTTCCTTCCGCCAGGCCGTTTGAGGAATCTTCCCCCACCTTCCTGATCTCGGACCCGTCCTCCAGAGCGCCCTGTCCGGCGACCACCACTCGATCCCCGGCGGAAATCCCCTGCAGGATCTCGATACTTCCATCCTCTTCGTAGCCCAGTCGCACGGGAACCCGCCGGGCCACGCCGTTGTCGGCCAGAAAGACGAAGGTCTTTCCGTCGCGTTCCAACACTGCCCGCTTGGGAACCAGGATGGCATCGGGGCGCACGTCGGTCTGAATGGCCACCCTGACAAAGCCGCCCGGCATGAATCCCTCGGTTGCCGGGGTGAGTTCCACCGTAACCTTTACCGTTCCGCTGGAGGTGTCGACCACCGGACTGACCCGCACCACGCGTCCCACACCCTCAACGGCCTCATCCGCACCCAGCCGCACCGAGGCCGTCTGTCCGGGGCGAATCCGGCGGGCCTCCCTCTCCGAAAGGAACACGTCGGCGTACAGGGGAGAGAAGGCTCCCAGCTTGAACAGCTTGTCGGCGCTGCGAATGCTCTTCCCCAGCTCCATGGTGCGCTCGGTGATCCGCCCGCCGAAGGGAGCCGTGATCCGCGTATGCGAGATCTCGAGCTCGGATTTACGGATCTCCGCTTCCAGTTCCTGGACGCGGTGAAACAACTCCCGGGTCTCCGAGGCCGAAACGCGCTCGTCGTGGCCCAGTTCGTCCAGTTGATACTTCACCTGGTCATACTCACGCTCGCTGATAAGCTGTTCCTCGTAGGCTTCCTGCAGGCGCTGGCGTTCGTTCTCGGTGTTGGCGATCTGAACCTTGGCCTTCTCCCGCCGGATGCGGGCTTTTTCCAACTGCAATTTGGCCTGGGCCAGCTTCTCCCGGGTCAGCTCCAACTGGATCCGGAGAGAGCGGTCATCCAGGCGCCCCAGGAGCTGCCCCTGCCTGACCAGGTCCCCTTCTTCCACCAGCAGGCTCTGGACGATTCCCTCGGTTTGCGCCTTGACCTCGACTTCTCTCAGGGGCCTCAGATTGGAAGTGGAGGAAAGGTGGTGGGTGATCCGGTTCCGTCTGGCCTGGGCCAACTCCACCGGGGCGGCCGCGGCGCCCTTCTCGCCCTCGCCGGAACCTGACGGAGACCCTTTGGCCGAAGCGGCCGGGGTTTCGGGCTTTGGCTTGAGAAACCAGGCGCCGCCCGCCAAGACCGCCAGCAGGATCAGGAACCCGTAGACTTTGGTCCGTTTGCTCATATGGCCTCGGGGCATGACCGCCCGGAATGAACCGGGAGGCGCTGGGCGGACCGGGCAAGGGAGGAAGGCGGACGGCCCGGGCTGGCGCAGCCACGATCGTGTCCCGGTTGCCGCCGGCTTCCTGAAAGGAGGGTGGAGCTGGTGACCTTCCGCCACCTTCAGGCAGTTCCCAGCCGGTTCCAAATCAAGGTTAGCATGAAAAATCGCTTCGGGTCGGAAAAGGTAGGGACGGCGGGGAGGGAGCCTGAGCTCGGCCGCATCCCCCGGCATCCCTCTGTTTACATTGGCACCGGGATGGAGTAGATTTCTCCCAGCTCCGGGTAGGAATCGGGTCATGAGGCCGTCGCGCACTCAACTGTTGGGGCTCTGCATCCTGGCGACGCTCCTGTTCGCTTACCTGACCCTTAGTTTCTGGCTCTGGTCTTGACGAATCCACCCCTCATCGCCGTCCTGGGACCTACCGCAAGTGGAAAATCCGGCTTGGCGCTTCGGCTTGCCCGGCGATTCCGCGGTGAGATCGTCGGTTGCGATTCGGTGCAGGTCTACCGGTTTCTGGACATCGGCACCTCCAAGGTGCTCAAGCCCCAGCAGGCCGGCATCCCTCACCATCTCATCGATTTTCTCAATCCCGACCAGGAGTTCACCGCCGGACAGTACATGGCTCTGGGCCGCAGGGTCTTGTCGGAAATCGGACAGCGGGGAAACCTGCCTCTGGTGACGGGGGGTACCGGGCTCTACCTGCGCGCCTTGCTCGACGGCCTCTTCGATGGCCCCTCCCGCTGTGAATCCCTGAGAGGACGCCTGCGACAGCAGGCTCGGCGCAAGGGAGACACCCACCTCCACCGCCTGCTGGCGAGAGTGGACCCCGACTCGGCCCGGCGCATCTCGCCCAGAGACCAGCCCAAGATCATACGGGCCCTGGAGGTCTTTTTTCTGACTGCCAAGCCCATCTCGCTTCACTTCCGGGCCGACACCGAGAAATTGCAGGGGTTCCGACTGCTGAAGATCGGTCTCGACCCGCCGCGGGACCCGCTCTACCGAAGAATCGAAGAGCGTGTCGACCGAATGTTCGCCGGCGGACTGGTGGAAGAGGTCCGTTCCATCCTGGCCAGGGGCTATTCCGCCGACTGCAAGCCCCTCCAATCCCTCGGTTACCTTCAGGTGGTGCGGTTTCTGAAGGGGGAGAAGTCCCTACAGGCAGCCGTGGACGCTACCAAACAGGCCACGCGGAACTACGCCAAACGCCAGTTGACCTGGTTTCGGAAGGAAGAGAAGGTGATCCGGTTTCCGGGATTCGGGGATGAAGATTCCCTCGGATCGGCCGTTGAAGCCTACGCAGGCGATTTTGTCCAAGCCGGCTCGAGGCGCCCTTCGGGGACGTTGACCCATCCGGTGCTTTCGTCCTCCCTCTAGCGGGCCCCGGGCCTTTCTCCGGGAACGGCCCGCGACCCGGACGCTATTCAGGAGAACCAGGAAATTCATGGAAAAGCAAACCCACAATATTCAGGATGTCTTTCTCAACCATCTTCGCCGGGAGAAGCTGTCGGTAACCGTCTTCCTGATGAGCGGAGTCAAGTTGACCGGCCGCATCAAGAGCTTCGACAAGTACGCCGTCATTCTGGAATCGGGCCAAAGGGACCAACTCATCTTCAAACATGCCATCTCGACCGTTGTGACAAGCAAAACGGCCGCGGTCGCTTCGGGTCCGC
>JAPOZE010000475.1:374-3279 GCA_026706225.1 Acidobacteriota bacterium | reverse complement strand
GGCGCGTGGAACGATTTCAAAGAAAGTACGGCCTGCGCGCCGGTCTGGACTAGGCGGCGCTGTCCGCCACCAGCCCCCACTCCAGCAATCTCGATCTTACGGCCTGAACAGAGGGCCCCTCCCCGCATCCCGCGCCATCCTGAGGCTCCGGGCTTTAGAGGCCGTAATTATTCAGCACCCTTTCAACCAGTGTCCTGATGTCGGCGGCCGTGGCCGTCTCCGAGGTGGGTCATGCTAGACAAACTCGCGCAACTGGAAGCGTCCTACGAGGAGATCACTCGCCTTCTTGGAGATCCTGAGGTTCTGGCCGATCCAACCACCTATCAGAAGCATGCCAAAGCTCACAGGGATCTGGCTCCGGTGGTGGAGAAGTTCCGGGAGTACAAGAAGCTCCAGGTGAGTCTGGAAGATGCCAGGCAGGTAGCCCGGGACGCCCACTCCGAGCCCGAGCTCCGCGAACTGGCCCAGGAGGAGGCTTCCGAGGTCGGGCGCACCCTGGAGGAATGCGAACGCCAACTGAAGGTCCTCTTGCTGCCCAGGAACCCCGATGACGAAAAGAACGTGCTGCTGGAGATTCGAGCTGGAACCGGGGGCGACGAAGCCACCCTCTTTGCTCAGGAAGTCTTTCGAATGTACTGCCGCTTTGCGGAAACACAAGGTTGGCGGGTGGATATGATGTCCTCCAGTCCATCGGGTGCCGGTGGACTCAAGGAAGTGATTGCCATCATCGAGGGCGGCAATGTCTACCGCAACCTGAAGTTCGAAAGCGGGGTCCACCGGGTCCAACGGGTGCCGGCAACCGAGGCCAGTGGGCGGGTGCACACCTCGGCCGTCACGGTTGCGGTGTTGCCGGAGGCCGACCAGGTCGAGGTGGGTATCGACGAAAAGGACTTGCGCATCGATCGATTCTGTTCCTCGGGGCCCGGAGGGCAGTCGGTCAACACCACTTACTCGGCCGTTCGCATCACCGCATCACCCACCTTCCTACCGGTCTGGTAGTGACCTGCCAGGACGAGAAGTCACAGATCAAGAATCGGGCCAAGGCCATGCGAGTGCTCAGATCCCGCCTCTACGAAATCGCCATGGAAGAACAGCAACAGGCCATCGCCCAGGATCGCAGGAGCCAGGTTGGAAGCGGCGACCGCAGTGAAAAGGTCCGAACCTACAACTTTCCCCAGAACCGATTGACCGATCATCGCATCGGTTTGACCCTTCATCGGCTCGAAGGCATCATGGATGGGAATCTGACCCCGGTGATCGATGCCCTGGTGAGCCATTTCCAGGCTGAAGACCTGAAGAGGGAAGTGGAGTCGGTTCGCCAGTAAGAACCCGAGGCAGCGGTCCGGCCACCGAATTGACCGGCCAGTCCGCCCTTTCGATTCACCATGCGGGTTTTTGAAGCCCTCGCCACCGCCTGTGAGGAACTGACCCGGCACGCCGTGGTCAACTCCAGGGTCGATGCCGAAATTCTGCTGGCACAGTCCCTGGGGAAGACACGCAGCGCCCTGTTGGCCCACAATCGGGATGACCTCGATGAATCGTCGCTTCAGGCCTTTTTTGCCGGAGTCCGGGAACGCTGCCGGGGAAAGCCGCTCCAATACATTGTGGGCCAGCAGGAATTTCGCGGGTTGCTGTTCGAAGTGTCCCCGTCCGTTTTCATTCCGAGGCCCGAGACGGAGTTTGTGGTGGAGGCGGCGCTGGAGCACCTGGAGGACGGCGATCTGAAGCTGGCGGATGTGGGCACCGGTTCCGGGTGTCTGGCGGTCAGTCTGGCCGTGGCGTTCCCCCGGGCCAGGATCTGGGCGACGGACCTGTCCGAGGCGGCCCTGGAGGTTGCGCGGCGGAATGCGGCCCGTCACGGGGTCGGGCGCAAGATCGCCTTTCTGCAGGGAGACCTGCTAAAGCCGCTGATTCCCCGGCTGGGCGAGGGGCAGCTCGACGCCGTTGTCTCCAACCCTCCCTATGTGGGCGCGGAGGAGTTGAGCGGACTGCAGAAGGAGGTCCGCGATTGGGAGCCCCGGCTGGCGCTTGTCGGAGAGGAAGGAGCGGCCAGCCTCTACGCCCGGTTGCTGTCTCAAGCTCACGTCCGGCTCAGGCCGGCCGGGGTGCTGATTATGGAAATCGGTTACAGCATGCAGGAGGCCGTGTGCGGTCTGCTCGGACGGGGCTGGGATCTGCTGGGGGTTACCGATGACTTGAACGGGATTCCCAGGGTGGTTTCGGCGAGAAGGGTTTAGAGGGACAAACAGCAAACCGGAGAGGAACCGATGTCAGACTGCCTGTTTTGCAGGATCATTCGGAAGGAGATCCCCGCCAAAGTCTTGTTCGAGGATGACCTGGCCCTGGCATTCGAGGACATCAGCCCCAAGGCGCCCACCCACGTGCTGGTCATTCCCAAGAAACACCTGGCGTCCCTGGAGGAGGCGGGCCGGGAAGACCGCGAGTGCCTGGGGCACCTGGTGATGGTGGCGCGGGATCTGGCCCGCCGGCGGGGCCATCGGCAGTCGGGCTACCGAACGGTGTTCAATACCGGCCCCGACGCCGGCCAGTCGGTGTTTCATATCCACCTGCACCTGCTGGGTGGCCGAAAGTTGGACTGGCCGCCGGGATAGGCCGAGTCGAGTGAAGCCGGGATTTTCAGCGAGTCCCGGTTGGATTTCGAAGGGAGCGAATCGCGGATCAACTGCAGCCGCTGGTGGCGCCGCAGTTGAGGCACTTGTAGCAGGCGCCGTTTCGCACCATGATGGAGCCGCATTCGGGGCAGGGCGGGGCGTCTGCCTGGGTCTGAAAGACCTGCTTTTCCATGTCTTGCATCTGCATGCTGGTCACGGGAGCCGCCGCTTCCGGTTGGGGTTGATCGTCGACGGTCAGGAATTTCTGGCCGAGCCAGCGGAAGATGTAGTCC
>JAPOZE010000475.1:0-364 GCA_026706225.1 Acidobacteriota bacterium | reverse complement strand
GATTGTTGGTGAACCCCGCGGGTTCAAACAGGCTGTGGCTGAACTTGTCGACTAAAACTTTCAACGGAACCCCGTACTGCAGGGCCATGGAAATGGATGTGGCTACCGTGTCCATGAGCCCGGACACCACGGATCCCTGTTTGGCCATGACCACAAAGATCTCTCCCGGGGTTCCGTCGTCGTACATTCCCACCGTCAAGTACCCGTCGTGGCCGGCCACACTGAACTTGTGGGTGATGGCCTGGCGCTCGTCCGGGAGGCGGAGCCGAGCCGGCCGGGCCGACCCGTTCTCTCCTTCCTCCTTGAGACTCGTATTCAGCGGTTGTGACCGCTTGGACCCGTCCCGATAGATGGCCAAAGCCTT
>JAPOZE010000389.1 GCA_026706225.1 Acidobacteriota bacterium | reverse complement strand
TCGGCGTCAACCTGGACAAGCGTGGAGCCATGGCCGAGTTCCTGGCGGTTCCGGCGGAGAATGCGATTCCCCTTCCCCCGGGGATTCCTCCCGAGATCGGACTCCTGGCCGAGCCCCTGGCCGTGGTGACCCGGGGGTGGCGGCGGTTGGAGAAGCTGGGGGTCCGTCCCTCGCGGCTGGCCATCGTGGGCGCCGGGACCATTGGGCTGGCGGCCGTCCTGATGGCGCGCGCCAGGGATCTCTCCCATACGGTGGTGCTGGACACGGTGCCCGAAAAGGCCGATCGCGCGGCCGAGTTCGGGGCCGGAGCCGTCTACGTGACCTCCGCAGACCCGGGCAGGGTAGCCGGAGACGTCGAGTCCCGCCTGGCGGGGAAGCCGGAGGTGGTCATCGATGCCGTCGGCACGCGGGAGTCTTTTTCCCTGTGTCTGGCTCTGGTGGAGGCCGGAGGGACTCTGCTTCTGATCGGGAATCTGGCCAGGGAAGTCTCATTGCCGTTGCAGAACGCGGTCAGCAACGAGGTGTGCCTGGTGGGGACCTACGGCTTCGATCGGAGCGACTTTGCGGCGGCCGTGAGGGTGTTGCCCGAGATCGAATCCGAGTTGTCGACTTTTATTGAAGGACGGTGCCGCCTGCGCGAGACACCTCAGGTCATGACTTCCTTGGCCAGGGGAGAGAGCCGGGCGTTGAAGACGGTCATCGTCTTTGAGGATTGAACCTCTTGCGGAATTTTCTGACCCCGCTGGGACGCAGCGTTGGGGAGGTTGTTGAATTACTGGAACAACTTCGATCAGTCCTTCCCGAGTTGCCTTGTTTCAATTGCGTTTCCTACGCGCTCTTTCCAGGTTATTCCACCAATTCCACGACGTCCCCTGTTCAGTGTCCCTTATTCACTAATCGATCCGGAGGAACTCCTCCTTGTTGAGGAGGGTCCTGCAGAAGCGGATCAGGGCATCGGCCACCGGGGGATCCGGGCTCTCCAAGTCCTTCCGAGGAGGGAAGGTCCCGATTGCCGGGCCGTTGCTTGAGGCAGCCCCCTCCAGAAGTCCCATCGCTTCCCGCTTTTCCCCTTCCCTAGGCATCCGCGCCAGGGTCAGTCGCCAGGCCAGGTCGATCTGCCGGGAGGCATCCGTCCCCGCCTCCCGCACCAGGCGGGAAGCCAGGTTGCGGGCCTGGCGGGTCAGACCTTGGCGGTTCAGTTTCCAGGGGGTCGGAGGGCCTTGGTTGCCGGCGTTCTTGACGGGGCAGCCGTTGGAAGCCGGGTCGGCGGTTGCATGGTGGGACCGGGAAGGGACCCGTCGCGTCACCAGGTAGACCCCGCGTCGCCGGCCCTCGGTCGGATCGTCAGAGGCGGGCCAACGCGTTTTCATGCGAGAGGTAGCCCCCTCCACTTCCGCCAGGGGCGGGATGGCCGGGCGACCTCCCGTCTTCAGATTCAGGGTCCCCGATACCTGGTGGGTGGCATCCCAGACGGCCGCGCCCCCCAACCGGCGTGGATTCATGCGCCACCAGTAGCGGTTCGAGGGATCTCGCCGCCGGTGCCTGCGCGTGGCGAACCGGCTGGCTCTTCGATAGGTCTCGGACGACATGATCAGCCGGTGCATCGATTTCAGGCTCCAACCCTGATCCACGAAGCGGCAGGCGAGCCAATCCAGCAGTTCCCGATGGACGGGGGAGTCTCCCCGGCGGCCGAAGTCGCCGGCGGTGCGCACCAGGCCTTGTCCGAAGTGTCCCTGCCAGATGCGGTTGACCATGACCCGGGCGGTCAGCGGGTGGGTTGGCTCCGACAGCCAGAGGGCCAGTTGCTTGCGGTAGTGGAGACCGTTGAGTCCCCGGGACAACCTGGCCGGGACCGAGTCAGGCCTGAGGACCCGGGGCAATCCCGGGTGTACGAGGTGTTGCCTGCCCGCCAGCTCCCCGCGGTTCAGAAGGTGGGTCTCGGGAATCAACTCCGTCTTCACCCCAGCCAGCACCGTAGCTGACGGAACATCGTAAAACCCGTCGTAGTCAACCAGGTGCGCCAACCCCTTGGCGGGAATCAGCACCGCCGCTTTCGCCAGTTTTCCAGTCAGCTCCTGGTGGTGTTCGGCCTCTTCGGGAGTCAGGTGCTCTTCAATAGGCAGCTCGCGGTGCAGTCGGGCCAGGGGAGTGGCCAACCTGGTCTCGCGGGCGGACCGCTTTTCCGCGGGAGTCTCGTAGGCCTGCACCACTTCCGGGGGATAGTCCTGTTTCCTGGTTTCGACGACTCGATCCCTGACTTGCCCTGCAAACCTCAGGTAGGTGTCTCTGGCCTCCACCAGGGCAATCGACAGGTGGTAGGCTTCGTCACGGTGGCCCATGGTGGTCGACGCCACAACCGGAACGCTTGAGGGCCAGCTTGCCGCAAAGATGGCCTGCAGCCCGAAGTAGTCTTCCTGGGAGAAAGGGTCGGAGCGGTGGTCGTGGCAGCGGGCGCATTCCAGGGTCAACCCGAGGAACGCGGAGGTTGTCTTGTCGACGACCTCTGTCAGCCAGCGGTACCTGGCGACTTCGGCGTTCAGTTCCACCTCGCGGCCTCCGGTCCCAAGGGCGAAGATGGTGGTTCCGATCCAGGCTTCCAGGTGCTCCAGCTTCTCGGGAGAGAGGTCGTAGAAGCCTTCCAGTTCCAGGTTGTTCGGAAAGAGCTCGTCTCCGGCGATCTGCTCCTGAACGAAGCGGTCGTAAGGCTTGTCTTCGTTGAAGGACTTGATCACGTAGTCCCGGTAGCGCCAGGCGTTGGGATGGTAGTCGTCGGTGTCCGATCGGCTGTCGGCGTACCCGACCACGTTCAGCCAGTGGTGCCCCCAGCGTTCCCCGTATCGGGGCGATTCGAGCAGTTCCTCGATGAGTCTTTCATAAGCGTCCGCTGATTCATCCCGCAGGAAGCGCTCGGCTTGGGCGGGAGTCGGAGGCAGGCCCCACAGATCGAAGGTGGCGCGGCGCAGCAATACCGGCCTGGCGGCGGGGGGACCGGGCTTGAGACGCTTCGTCCGGAGCTTCGCCAGCACGAAAGCATCGATGGGGTTGGAAGGTTGGCTGCCTTGCTTCAGCCGGGGGACCGGGGGCCGCCGGAGCTTTTGGAAGGACCACCAGGAAGCCTTGCCCGCGTCACGGGGGGCAGCGGCGGAGAGGGTGGAGGATTCCGCCCAGTGTTGCCAAAGCAGGGCGGCCAGGGTCATCGTCGCCGCAGCCACAACGGCCTGCCGGTAGGTGCCGTACCGCATCCCGGGGTGCTCCCGATGTTCGGAAAGGGGATT
>JAPOZE010000321.1 GCA_026706225.1 Acidobacteriota bacterium | reverse complement strand
CGGGTCGATGATTGAAGATAAAGGAGTTATCTTGTCAGTGGTTCGGGAACTTCGGGCTAAAGAAGAACTGCTGGCCAGACCGCATGCCGCCGAGGCCGAAACCGCCAGGCTGCTCGACCCGTTGAAAACGGTATTGTCGGAAGCTCCGCTGGGGTGACGGAAGCTCTTGTCAAACCAACCGTTATCCGCCAGAACAGCCAACCGGAACAATCGCTGAGAACGTGCCATGCACACCGCCATCGCTGCCAGGAAGGCCAGGCTGACTGAACTTTGCCGCCAATACGACGTGGCGCGCCTCGAAGTCTTCGGTTCGGCCGCGCGCGGCACGGACTTCGATCCACAAACAAGCGACGCAGATTTCCTGGTCGAATCCGAACCCGAAAGCGACTTGTCGCCCTTCGATCAATTTTTCGACTTCGCCGAAGCCTTGAAAACGGCCCTGGGCCGTCGCGTCGACCTCGTCGAAGCCGCTGCCATCAACACCCCGCACCTCCTCACTGCCATCAACAGATCCCGCGAACTTGTCTATGCATCCTGATCCTCGCGCCTTGCCGGCGGAGGTCGAACAAGCGGGCGAGGCGATCGAGCGTTTCACCGAAGGTATGGATCAACCCGCCAACGCAGGCGATTTCCGTACACAAGCAGCCGTCGAACGGAAATTCGAAATGAGGAGCCGAACGAAAGAGAAGGCGAGAAACCAAAGCAGTTCGTGCGCCTGACGTTCCGCGGTTGTTCCCAAGAACAGCTCGAGGACCGCCGAAGCGTTGACAACAATCACCGCCTGCCACGTTCTTCCCGGATCATTTGCACCGGCGGCACAGCCAGGCGTACCCGGGTTCGAGCCCGGCGCCGGCGGCGTAACTCTTCCCTGGCCGGATACTCGGCATGACGCTGAATCTCCCCCAATCAGATAGTCGGATAGAGACTTCCCTTCCAACGCCGCCCTGGACTTGAGAACCTTGTGAAGGTCATCGGGGACGTTCCGCAACTGAATCATTTTTGACATGGGATACACCTCCACCAACCCATGGAAGTTGAAATATCCTGTCCTTAAATTTGACCAAATTGGTCATATGGTGAAAATTCCTTGAACAAGCCTCGTCAAGACAAACAGATGGGACTGGCGCCGGCGCCGGGCTGGACGTTGGGAGAGGCCAAGACAAGATTAGGTGAAATCGTCCGACTTGCCATGGCTGGTCAGCCGCAGCGCATCACGGTCCACGGGAAAGATGCCGTGGTCATTGTGGCGGCCGACGCCTTTGAAGCTCTCCGGGCAGGGGAGAACTCAGCCAGCTTGCACGAACTCCTGTCCCAATCCCCGCTGAGTCGCATGAAATTCGAGGCAGAGGGTATTCGGAGCCCCGTCCGTGAGGTGGAATGATGAATGGATGGCTGCTAGGCGTCAGCGTCGTTTCCAAACTCCGAAAGGAGCGTCCCGGCCGTCATGTCAAAGCGTTTTCGACTCCGCAAGCGGCAGCAAGCCGGCTACTTCGTCCGGGCCCACCACGGGTGCACTCTCCCGCTATCTGCACACGAAGCAAATAAGCGACACACACCCCTCATGCCGTCAGAGTGATGCCTTCCGCCTGTGCCGCTGCGCCGAGTTTGCGGTCAAGGGTCGCCAGGGGGCGCTGTTGCCGGATGCATAGCTCCAGGTACATCGCATCGTAGACAGTCAGGCCGTGTGTCCTGGCCAGCCGCAACAGGGAGGCGCTGTCAGGTGCGTGGTCCAAGCGGATGCCCAGAGCGTCGATAGCCTGCAACGCGGCTGAGGTGTCTTCTTGTTTCAATCGCCCCCTACGCTCTGCGGTGACCAGGACGTTACGCACTTCCACCCACCAGAGTGCCGGAGCAACCCCGCCAATCTCCGCCACTTGATCGAGGGCAGCGTCGACCGACGCCGATGGCCCATCCCTGAACACCCATGCCAGGGTGACGGAACTATCCAGTACGGGGGCCTTCACCGTCGACCTTCGTTGCGCATCTGAAGAATTTCCTCGGTTGTCGCCCACCCGACGCGCTTGCGCAGGCCGCGCAGGGTCCTGACCGCGGCAATCGCGGTTTCACGTTCGGGTGCTTCCGGCGGCGTCAACCGTGCCACCGCGCGCCCGCGTTTGGTGATGACAATGGTTTCTCCGCGCGCGACTTCGTCTAGAAGCGCGGAAAGGTGAGTTTTTGCCTCGAACGTGCCGACTTCTCTCATAATGCCTCCCGAAAGAATAAACTAGTTTATTATCTAGTTAGATAAATCCCAGTGTCAAGCCCTTCTGTAGCTAGCCCTGTGCACCACCCCGCAGTCGCCCCCGGGCCAGGGAGGCCAGGATGCCGATCAGACAGAGCAGGCCGGAAACCAGGAAGGCCGCCTGGGTGCTTTTCAGAAACATCGGATACTGCTCGGGCGTGATCTGCACTCTTCCGATATAGACGGCGAAGATCAGGGTGGCGATGCCCATGCTCAGCATCTGCCCGGTCAACCGCATGGTCCCCAGGGTGCCGGAGGCCACTCCGAAATACTTCTTGTCCACCGAGCTCATGACGGCATTGGTGTTGGGCGAGGAAAACAGGGCGAACCCGATTCCGAGAAGGACCAGGTTGGCGATCACCAACCCCACGCCGGTCCGGTTGTCGATCAGGACCAGCAGAAACAGTCCCAGGGCCGTCAGGGCCATTCCGATGGAGGCCACCATCCTGGGCTCGATGCGGTCCGAGAGCCTTCCCGCATAGGGAGAGAAGATAGCCATCACGATCGGTTGGGCGATCAGGATGATGCCGGCGTTCTGGGCCCCGTAGCCCTGTATGTATTGCAGGTAGAGGCTCAGCAGGAATCCCACCGAAAAGGTGGCGCTGTAGTGAATCAGGGCGGCCAGGTTGGAGTAGGCAAAGACGGTGCTGGTCCGGAACAGCTCGATGTTCATCAGGGGACTGTCGACCTTCAGCTCCCATCCCACAAACAGGATCAAACCGGCGGCGCCGGCCAGGGCCAGCCAGCCTCCCGGCGCCTGGGGCAGCAGGGAGAGTCCGTAAACCACCCCCATCAGTGAAATGGTGTAGATCAGAGAACCCACCCAGTCGAAGGTCTCCCCCCGGGCGTCGGCCCACTCCCCCTTGAGCTTTACCGCGATCAGGGAAACGATCAGCAGTCCGATGGGAACGTGCACCAGGAACACCGACCGCCAGCCGAACTGTTCGGTCAGAAACCCGCCGATGGAAGGACCGAAGCTCAGTCCCAGGTAAACGGCCCCCACGCTGAAACCCAACACCTTGCCCCGCTCCTCCTGCGGGTAGACCG